>NZ_POYH01000001.1:0-2004 GCF_002899995.1 Acinetobacter sp. AKBS16
ATCATTAAGAGAATTGAAGAACAACTTGTGTGGATTTTTACTGATTGATTAATCGAAATAATTTTCATTGATTGATTGGTTTAAATTACTCGAAGTTTATTTGAGCGAAATTTAAGTCAGTAATTGATGAGCCAGAATTGGTACCTTGTCTTTAAATAAGGTGCAAAATGATTTTAACTGAAGAGTTTGATCATGGCTCAGATTGAACGCTGGCGGCAGGCTTAACACATGCAAGTCGAGCGGGGGAAGGTAGCTTGCTACCGGACCTAGCGGCGGACGGGTGAGTAATGCTTAGGAATCTGCCTATTAGTGGGGGACAACATCTCGAAAGGGATGCTAATACCGCATACGTCCTACGGGAGAAAGCAGGGGATCTTCGGACCTTGCGCTAATAGATGAGCCTAAGTCGGATTAGCTAGTTGGTGGGGTAAAGGCCTACCAAGGCGACGATCTGTAGCGGGTCTGAGAGGATGATCCGCCACACTGGGACTGAGACACGGCCCAGACTCCTACGGGAGGCAGCAGTGGGGAATATTGGACAATGGGGGGAACCCTGATCCAGCCATGCCGCGTGTGTGAAGAAGGCCTTATGGTTGTAAAGCACTTTAAGCGAGGAGGAGGCTACTTTAGTTAATACCTAGAGATAGTGGACGTTACTCGCAGAATAAGCACCGGCTAACTCTGTGCCAGCAGCCGCGGTAATACAGAGGGTGCGAGCGTTAATCGGATTTACTGGGCGTAAAGCGTGCGTAGGCGGCTTATTAAGTCGGATGTGAAATCCCCGAGCTTAACTTGGGAATTGCATTCGATACTGGTGAGCTAGAGTATGGGAGAGGATGGTAGAATTCCAGGTGTAGCGGTGAAATGCGTAGAGATCTGGAGGAATACCGATGGCGAAGGCAGCCATCTGGCCTAATACTGACGCTGAGGTACGAAAGCATGGGGAGCAAACAGGATTAGATACCCTGGTAGTCCATGCCGTAAACGATGTCTACTAGCCGTTGGGGCCTTTGAGGCTTTAGTGGCGCAGCTAACGCGATAAGTAGACCGCCTGGGGAGTACGGTCGCAAGACTAAAACTCAAATGAATTGACGGGGGCCCGCACAAGCGGTGGAGCATGTGGTTTAATTCGATGCAACGCGAAGAACCTTACCTGGCCTTGACATACTAGAAACTTTCCAGAGATGGATTGGTGCCTTCGGGAATCTAGATACAGGTGCTGCATGGCTGTCGTCAGCTCGTGTCGTGAGATGTTGGGTTAAGTCCCGCAACGAGCGCAACCCTTTTCCTTACTTGCCAGCATTTCGGATGGGAACTTTAAGGATACTGCCAGTGACAAACTGGAGGAAGGCGGGGACGACGTCAAGTCATCATGGCCCTTACGGCCAGGGCTACACACGTGCTACAATGGTCGGTACAAAGGGTTGCTACACAGCGATGTGATGCTAATCTCAAAAAGCCGATCGTAGTCCGGATTGGAGTCTGCAACTCGACTCCATGAAGTCGGAATCGCTAGTAATCGCGGATCAGAATGCCGCGGTGAATACGTTCCCGGGCCTTGTACACACCGCCCGTCACACCATGGGAGTTTGTTGCACCAGAAGTAGCTAGCCTAACTGCAAAGAGGGCGGTTACCACGGTGTGGCCGATGACTGGGGTGAAGTCGTAACAAGGTAGCCGTAGGGGAACCTGCGGCTGGATCACCTCCTTAACGAAAGATTGACGATTGGTAAGAATCCACAACAAGTTGTTCTTCATAGATGTATCTGAGGGTCTGTAGCTCAGTTGGTTAGAGCACACGCTTGATAAGCGTGGGGTCACAAGTTCAAGTCTTGTCAGACCCACCATGACTTTGACTGGTTGAAGTTATAGATAAAAGATACATGATTGATGATGTAAGCTGGGGACTTAGCTTAGTTGGTAGAGCGCCTGCTTTGCACGCAGGAGGTCAGGAGTTCGACTCTCCTAGTCTCCACCAGAACTTAAGATAAGTTCGGATTACAG
>NZ_POYH01000010.1:0-61786 GCF_002899995.1 Acinetobacter sp. AKBS16
GATGCGAAAGCTAAACAGCAAAAAGCAGCAGAAGACGCTAAACGTAAAGCTGAGGCTGATGCAAAAGCCAAACAACAAAAAGCAGCAGAAGATGCTAGACGTAAAGCCGAAATTGAGGCCGAAGAAAAAGCTGCCTCTGCTAAAAAAGCTCAAGAAGAAGCTGCCCAGAAAAAAGGTGAAGCTAAAAAAATTGCATCTTCGGCTAAACGTGATTTTGAGCAGAAAATTCGTCGTGCTTGGGATGTTCCTACAGGAAGCAGTGGTAAAACTGTTAGCGTTAGATTTACCCTGTCTGACTCAGGTAGTGTTAGCTCGATTGTTATTACACGGTCAAGTGGAGATGATGCATTGGATGCAAGTATCAAAGCTGCAATTCAGGCGTCTGCTCCCTACCCAATGCCATCGGATCCTGATGCAAGACGAGAAGCGCGAAGCGTTACCTCTACTTTCAGAGCACAATAATTTTGTAAGAGTTACATGCTTTAAATAGTTTGAAGCATGTAACTATGCTACAAAATCACCAGTCACAAAAATACCTTCAATGACTTTAAACCTATGAAAACGAGCCGCAAACACCTTCTAGCCTTAACGCTACTTACAGCATTAAGTCCTCTTGCACCAACAGCTGCCTTTGCTCAATTACATTTAGAGATTGCAAAAGCACCTGATCAGGCGCCTAAAATCGCTATTGTGCCTTTTAATAACGACAATGGACTTTATCCTATTGTTGAAACTGACTTGAACCGCTCAGGACGTTTCACAAGTTCATCAAAAAATTTACCTGCGAATGCCGCTATTAACCAGATTCAAGCATCTGATTGGCAAGCTGCGGGTATTCCTTATGTTGTTACTGGACAAATTAAGCAAACAGCTGACGGGTTTGAAGTCCATTACCAACTTTATGATGTACAAAAACAGCAATATCTTCTGAATGAGTTGTTAAATGTTCCTGCTTCACGCATACGTCAAGCAGGACATATGGTAAGTGACGCTATTTATCAGGCCTTAACCGGAATTCCAGGCGATTTTAGTGGTCGTATCGCTTATGTATTACGTAATCCTGCCACTCCTGCTGAACGTTATACCTTACAAATCGCCGATACAGATGGTGAACAACCGAAAACTGTTCTCTCTTCACGTGACCCGATTTTGTCTCCGGCATGGACTCCTGACGCTAAAAAAATTGCTTATGTTTCTTTTGAAACTAAACGTCCAGCCATTTATTTACAAGATCTCTCTACTGGAACACGTGAAGTACTT
Organism: Acinetobacter sp. AKBS16; assembly: GCF_002899995.1. Lineage (NCBI taxonomy): Bacteria > Pseudomonadati > Pseudomonadota > Gammaproteobacteria > Moraxellales > Moraxellaceae > Acinetobacter > Acinetobacter sp. AKBS16. Next base: position 1,261 of record NZ_POYH01000010.1, read on the forward strand.
ACGAGTTTTAAAGGCTTAAATGGTGCACCAAGCTTTTCACCAGATGGCAAATCAATGCTATTTACAGCATCGATGAATGGTAACCCTGAAATTTATCAAATGGATTTATCAACTCGCCAAGTCAAACGCATGACAAATGACTCGGGAATTGATACTGAAGCGCGTTACACACCAGATGGAAAAGCTTTTATTTTTACATCTGACCGTGGAGGCTCTCCTCAAATTTATCGCTATGATTTTGGGAATGGCTCAGTAAAACGCTTAACATTTAAAGGGTCATTTAATGCTCGTGGCACTTTAAGTGCAGATGGTAAAAAAATTGCACTCGTGCATCGACCAAGTGGTAGTAACTATAAAGTTGCGATCCAAGATATTAATACAGGCATTGTCAATATTCTTACCCCAACCAGTTTAGATGAATCACCAAGTTTCTCACCAAATGGGCAAATGGTGGTTTATGCAACTCGTGAAGGGAACCGTGGTTTACTGTCTATCATGTCCACTGATGGTCGTTTCCGTATGAATTTACCGAGTGAGCAAGGTGAAGTACGTGAACCAGCCTGGGCACCTAAATAACTTTTTATTCCATTGATGGAGATGATGATGAAATCAATTAAATATTTGGCCTTTACTCTACTTAGTGCAGCACTTGTCATGACAGGTTGTGCAAGTCGTAAGCCAGCAACAACGGCAACTACAGGTACAACTAACCCAAGCACAGTAAATACGACAGGCTTAAGTGAAGATGCTGCATTAAATGCTCAAAATCTAGCAGGTGCTTCTTCAAAAGGTGTAACTGAGGCAAACAAGGCTGCCCTAGCGAAACGCGTCGTTCACTTCGATTATGACAGTAGTGATTTATCTACTGAAGATTACCAAACACTTCAGGCTCATGCTCAGTTCCTCATGGCAAATGCAAACTCAAAAGTTGCATTAACTGGTCATACAGACGAGCGCGGTACACGCGAATACAACATGGCCTTGGGTGAGCGTCGTGCAAAAGCAGTTCAGAATTATCTTATTACCAGTGGTGTAAATCCTCAGCAACTTGAAGCTGTAAGTTATGGTAAAGAAGCGCCTGTTAATCCTGGCCATGATGAATCAGCTTGGAAAGAAAACCGCCGCGTTGAAATTAACTATGAAGCGGTTCCTCCTCTATTAAAATAAAACATCCCAAAAATAAACGCCCAAATATGGGCGTTTATTTTTACATTCTTACTTTAAGAAGATTTGTTTTGCTCTTCTTCTGAATGTTGCATTGACTCAATCAAATCATGCTTATTAAAAGCTTTATATTCAGGTTTTGCCTCATAATCTTTCCAAGCTTCCTGAACACTTTCTTTCGAAATTTCTTCTAAATTGATTGGTTCACCTGCTGTTGGGGTCGCATCAAACTTCTTAGTTGTCATTTCGATTCTCCTAAATCTACATTCCTTTGTTATGCAAACAACATACCACGTAAAATGGGGCTTGTAAGCATAAATGCAACACAAATAAAGTAAGATAATTTTTATTTTTCGGCATTCTCATCTAGAATATGCCACGTATTTATCTGACTCATTTTGATGCTTGCGCACAGGAGCGTTTTTTTATGTCCAACCTCACATTGTCCCAATTTTTACAACAAGAAAAAGGGAATCTTACACCTGAGTTGGCTCAAGTCATCGACACAATTGCTGCGACTTGTAAAACCATTGATCAAGCCTTACAAAAAGGTGCCTTGGCTGGAATTTTGGGTAGCGCAGGTAACGAAAATGTTCAAGGTGAAACACAGAAAAAACTTGATGTGATTTCTAATGACTATTTAATCGATGCTTTAAAAGTCCATCCTCACGTCGGTGGTCTTGCATCTGAAGAACTTGATGATTTTACACCAGCACAAGAAAACGGCGAATACTTAGTTCTATTTGATCCATTAGATGGTTCAAGCAACATTGATATCAACATGTGTGTCGGAACAATCTTCTCGATTCTTCCTGCCAAAAATGCGGTTACACAAGCACAAGATTTCATGCAGGCAGGCACTCAACAAGTTGCTGCTGGCTATGTGTTATATGGCCCATCAACTATGATGGCTTTAACAGTTGGAAACGGTGTAGCTTTCTTTACGTTAGACCCAGAAACACAAACATTCTTACTTACTACAGAGAATGTTCAAGTGTCAGCAGATACTCAAGAATTTGCTATTAATGCATCTAACCAACGCCATTGGGAACAACCAGTAAAACAATATATTGAAGAGTTACTTGCAGGTAAAACATCTGTACGTGAAAAAGACTTCAATATGCGTTGGGTCGCATGTATGGTGGGTGATGTTCACCGTATTTTATGCCGTGGCGGTATTTTCCTTTACCCATATGACTTAAAAGACCCGAAAAAAGCTGGTCGTTTACGTTTAATGTATGAAGCTAACCCAATGAGTATGCTCATTGAACAAGCAGGCGGCGCATCAACTACTGGCCGTGTACGCATTCTAGAGATTGAACCTACAGAACTTCATCAACGTGTTCCTGTGATTATCGGTTCTAAGAATGAAGTTGAACGCGTAACAAGCTATCATTAATAATTTAAATTACACAGGGCGTCATAGTATGATGACGCCCTTTTGGATATTTCCTTATGGCGGTTATTTTTTTAGAATCAAAAGACAATGCAAAAATTAAACATTTGCGTGGTTTAATTGAACTCAATAGCGCCCGAAAAAAGCATCAACAAACAGTTCTTGAAGGTACCCACCTTTGTCTAGCTTGGTTACAACAACAGAAAAAACTCTTTTCATTGTTTACGACTGAACAAGCCTTAGAACATCCCGATTTAAAGAAAATCATTGAACTTCACCAAGGTCATGTCTTTATTATTAGCGAAGTTTTATATAAAGACTTAAGTACTTTAGGTAATACTCTTCCTTGCTTGGGTATTATCGATTTACCGAAAACTGCATCAACCATTGACTATAGCGTAGATACGTTAATTCTAGAAAATGTACAAGATCCAGGTAACGTAGGTACATTGTTACGTTCAGCGGCAGCAGCAAATATAAAACAGATTATTTGCACACAAGGTTCTGCCTCACTTTGGTCTCCACGAGTTTTAAGAGCAGGTATGGGGGCACATTTTAGCCTGTCTTGTTTTGAAAACTTTCAATTGACCGATATTCTTCCTAAATTTGATATTCCTGTTTTCGTTACAAGCTCTCATCGCTCGACTAGTCTTTATTCAAAAGACCTTTCAAAACCATGTGTTTGGATTTTAGGCAATGAAGGACAAGGTGCAAGTGATTATGCTTTAGAACATGCACAATCAGTGACTATACCGCAGCCAGGTGGTCAAGAGTCATTAAATGTAGCAATTGCAGGATCAATTTGTTTTTTTGAAATGGTTCGCCAACGCCAATAAAACGTTAATTTATTTTACATCGCTCATATTTGTGAAAAAAATCATTTACACTACTAAAAAATAGCCGATTGTTGTCAACCTCCCACCTCTTTTCAACGTTATATAAGAGATATATTGAAGATAAGGTGGGTACGTCCAATGACAGGATTTTCCATCTCCATGGATTTAGCACCGAAAAAGTCTCGATCGGAAACATCTAGTGCTCATGCCAGCACGGCTGAGCAACGCCTAAAGGTTTTCATGCAAGATGTTACTGGTCGTGCTTTAGTGATGATGGAAAGTGCTACCCAAGGTCAACAAGGCATTGCTATGGACTTGGTTCAAGAAGCATTTATTGCTTTACACAAGTCTTACGCCGATCGAAGTACTGAAGAATGGTATCCCCTATTTTATACTATTCTAAATAACAAACTTCAGGATTGGCGCCGCAAAGAAGCACGTCGGGCAAACCCATTTTCATTCTTCAAAAAAGTTAGTCTAGACAATGATGATGAAGAAATCATTGATATTGTCGATGAAAAAGCAATCAATCCAGCAGATTTTCTAGATCAAGCAGTGACCATAGAAGAGATTCAGGAAGCGATTGCAAAACTACCTGTTCGTCAACAACAAGCTTTTATGTTACGTGCATGGGAAGGTTTTGATACCCATACTACAGCGCAAATTATGAACTGTACCGAAGGTAGTGTAAAAACCCATTATCATCGAGCAATTCAGGGACTTAGAGAGTATTTAGCGCATTTAAATCCCATGGGAGGTTCCAATGAATCATGATGATTTCACTAAAAAGGTGACATCCAAACTCGATAGTTTGGCCCATCACCATAAAAATAAAACAGTGGTGATGAATCATGTGCTTGACCATATCCAACAAAAACCAGCCTCTTATTATAGTGTCTGGAAAATGACTGGTTTTGCACTTGCAGCAGCGATTACTGGTTTTGTTATTTTACCAAATTCAGTAGATATGCTTGATAAGCCACAAAATCAAGTCGTTGTAAATCCTAAATTATCGCCACAAATGGTAGAAGATTTAGAAATGCTCATGGTGTTGGGTGAGGATAAAGTTCAACATGGTAGCTAAAAAGTTAGCACTTATCCTTTGTTCATTAAGTTTCTTGCAAACAAGTTTTGCAGGTTTCGAACGTTTCTGGATTTTTTCGAAAGATGCCAATACGCAAGTAGATGATACTTGGAATGCTCTATCTGAAGAAGAGCAACGAGCTGTAATTAAACGTTATCAAAGCTTAAAGGAATTACCATCTAACCAAAGTGCTAACTTGCAACAACGTATGGATTGGTTTAACCAGCTTCCAGATGCAGAAAAGCAAAAAATGCGTGAAGCCTGGCAAAAAATGAGTACACAAGAGCGTAATGATTTACGTCAACGGATGCTCAAAGCAAGTGCTGATGAAAAAACTGCTATACGCGAAGAATATATAAATAAATATTTAGAGCACTAAACCCGTATTTAACATTTATCTATTTAAAAATAAAAAAGTTACTAACAAATAAAAAGCCTCCTAGTGGGGGCTTTTTATTTTTTTCATCACTTACGATAACGTCTATAAGCAATTAAACTTAGTAGTGATACGATAGAAAGAATTCCAATACTTCCGCCACCTCCACCACCACGTGAATCATCAGTTGTGGTTGCTGTACTTACCAACTTAATAGTACCCTCATTTGAGATTTTACCATCAGCATCATATACATAATAAGTTAAGGTATCATTGAAGGTATTAAATACATTACTAGCTTGAATATAAATATTACCACCATAACAGATATTACCACTATCTTCTTTAGGACATGGGCCTTCACGATCTGCTTTAACTACCTTAAAAATACCATCCGTTGAAGTTTTATTTGGTATATAAATTGGTAACTCCACACCTTGATCATTTACCCAAAATTGAGATTTATTCGATTTTGTCCTAAGAGTATTAGTAGGTCCATCCCCTTCATCATTCGCAAATTGTAATAGATTTAAAGGAATGATCTCATTTGCTAAATATTTAAAAGTTACAGTACCCTCACCAGCTACTGGTGGAATATTATCAAATCGAGCTTCTAATAAACCAGATGTTTGCGTAATTCCATCCTTACTACTAATTGTATATTTACAATAGTTGTAGTCACCAGCTTGGGTAATAATATCATCTGAACGATAGAAGATTATTTGTTGGAGAGCAGGGTTCCATTCACAAAATAATCCATCGTCTTTTTTAATGCTTGTAGTTTTATCATCAATCAATCCTGTGCCAACAACTTCAAGGTTAATATTATAATCAGTAGTATTAAAGAACTTTAATAAATGGTTACTATCTTCATTCGGCAAAGGTAAGCCATTAGCTTTCAAATCTATATAGATAGCTCTGTATTTTGCATTTGCTTTGGTTTGATCAAAAAGATTTTTATAATTTGCAGAATCGATTTTTAATACATTTAATAAATATGCATAATCTGGATTTAATATATTTTTCTGAACCGTATCATATTGAGATTGATATTTTGCAAGTAGATCTGTAAGGGAAGTATTCCCTAAACCTTTTATATCACCAGCAGTCAGTTTCATTAGTTCAATTGAACCAATATCACAACTATTACGGTTATTTGGCTGATAGTAGAGCTTACTATCAGCAAGTCGTGATAGGCCTCGTTGATCTATAGAAGTACATGTATCTTTACCTTCTGGGTCTACATCTACTAAATTCTTACCACCAAGATTATTTTTTGGATAGTAAATTGGTAAAAAGCCAGTTTCTGGGGCAGATGCATGTAAAGGTTCAAGCAATAAATTAAAAGCCTGTCCCCCTATATCAACCGTTCGATGCGTAGATGTAAGAGCTTCTGCCGGCAAATCACATTTTCCAGCATCATTCGTTAAATTTAATGCATTAAAGGATAGTATGAAACCAGCATTTTTTAAATCAGTGGCCGGTCCTATAAAATAATGACACGCATAAATTCCAGAATTATAACCAATTAAGTTAAATCTTAATTCTTTACTTCCTAATGTGTCATATAAAAACGTGGTATAAGCATTATTTTCAATAATAGTATTGTTCTTTAAGGTTAAACTACTGTTAGAACTAAGTATGGTCGAAGGATTAGGTGTCCCGTTAGGAGTAGCATCACCAGTAAATTTCAAAATGCTACCATTGATTGTATTTGCAATATTTCGAGCAATTGTATTAATTGTAAAGGTTGCTTTCGGCTCTCCACAGAACTCAAAAGTATTATTGGAACTATTTGAACCATTATTCATAATACTAGAAGAGGTAAATGTTACTTCCCGTTTTGCATACGCTGTACCATTCCAACAACTCATTGAAAGTACACTTCCTGCTGTTGCAGTATTACCTTGAATCAAAGAGTGGGTTGCAGATAAATTAACATTATCGCCACCGAGGAAAATGGCACCGCCTTTAGATGCTTGTGAATTCAAAATTTGGCTATTTAATAAGGTAACATTACCACCTGCATAAATAGCCCCACCAAAATCTGGTACTGAACCATTTTCCAAAATAATGTTTTGAAGGAATAAGGGTTGTTTATTTACTGCCGTATTAAAGATACGTGATTTACCAGCAGCATTAATTCTCGTCTGTAACGGTTGTAATGCTGGATAATCATTGGTTAAAACACTCTTCTCTGACCAATTTTTATCTTGGTCTTTTTCACCAAATCCGTAAATCGCTATATCTGCATTTGGAGTTAGTTCTTTATTTAAGTTATAAGTTCCTGCTTTTAGCTGGATGACCTGACTTTTAGAAGTGTTATAAACTGTACATCCGTAATCAGATCTTCGTGTTTCAGCAACTTTTATCGCCTCCCTTAACGAACAAGCATTAGGGTTTTCACCATCTTCATCTGCAAAAGTTGTTACTTCGATTCTTTGATTAGCTGTATCGGCAAAAAGAGGCATAGCCGCTAGTACAGCTAATGCTAATACTGCTTTTTTATAGTTTTTCATAGTCCTCATCCCTGATTATGACTTGAAACGGCGTAATGCAATTAATCCAAATAACCCTAAAATTAATCCACCACCGACACTTCCCCCACCACCCGTACTCACAGATTTATCTTCAATACCAGATACAGGTTCCTGGACTACAGTTGCTGGAATCGATATATATTGGAAATCTGAACCATCGTTAAATCTCGATACACTTGTAACGACTTGAATACTAAAAATATCTGCACCATGCCAATTACCATTTGGTGTATAAATTACATTTCCATTTTGATCTATAGTTACACTGCCTTTAGAAAATGGTGTATCCGTACTTTGTTTTATTTTCAAACAGCCGGGTTGCCATTCTTTACCATCAGGACGTTCACCGAATAAACGCTTACACGTGGCAGGTGTAACCAAGTCTGCTTCACTTAAAGAGTTTAAAATATTAAATCTTGCGACTTGTCCATATTTAATGTCCTGCCCCACTGTACCAATTTCATTATTTAAAATATATTCAATCGCTCCTAGATCACATAATTCATCGTAACCACTGCGATTTTTTCCACGTTGATCAAGTCTCTCACAACTTGCTAAACCAACTGATGAACCATCACTATATAAACGCCCTTTATTAATAATTAAAGAGTCGGCTAAAGTATTATAGCTCTCAAGTAACCTTGGCTTAAAGAAACCAAGAAAACTATCTTTTGGTGTATTAAATGGGCATAACAAGCCATCTTTTACAGTTACATCACATATACCTTCATCACTATCGCCAGCAATTAATTTTTCATCTGCAGGAAAGATTATATTAGGAAGCTTTGATGTAGCATTACGATTACAGTCAGATATAACCAGATTACTTTGGATAATTGCTTTATCCGTTGAACTAGCCTGACAATTAATAGTATTTCCTACCAATATACTATTTGAAACTGAAGCATTACCTTGTGGAGCATCAAGAAATAAACCTGCCGCATTTTTAATCATTGTAATATTATTAACAAACATCCCATCTTTAATGTTTGCAATAAAACCAACTTTATTATGGAAAAAGGTACTATTACTAAAGCCGATGGCACGTACATTTAAGTATCCACCAGTACTTTCATCATCAAACTTTGTTGCACCATAAAACAAGGCACCATCTGCAGAAGAGATTTCATTATCACGTACTACAGATTGGGTCACCAAATATAAAGGCTGCTCACTATAAATGACACCACCTTGGGTTGCTTTATTATTTTGCATCAAACTATTTATAATACTTACAAAACCGGCTGTTTGACCTGTTTTAGATAATAGCCCTTGGTTGTAAATCGCCCCACCCTGATTCGCATATCCACCAATCAGTCGAGAGTTCTGAATAGTCAGTTTTTCATGGTTTAAAATTAAACCGCCTGTTAATACATTAGAGCTTGCGCCTGCACCATGTAAGTTAATATCACTTAAGGTCACAGCAAAAGATGCTTTCTCAACGCTACCATCATCAATTTTAAATAGCTGATCTGTACCTGCCATTTTAATGGTTGCATTATGAGAACCGGGCTGATCAGTATCAACTAATGTAGAATCGTTTTTTGCTGTACTAATTGTAAGGGGTGCTGTAATCGTTATTCTGCTATTTAACGTATATTCTTTATCGCGCTGTAAAATAATATTTGATGAACTATCTTTATTTCCACAGCCATGATACCCATCTTTTACTGAGGCAACCACGGTAGAATCACTTGAATTACGCTTATTTATTAGTTCTACAGCCTCACGTAATGAGCATACTGTATTATCGACATCTTCATCAATTGTAGTTGTGACTTCAATATCAGCAGAATAAGCGTGCCCAGCAGCAGCCAATAATGCAAAAGCAATGCTCCGTTTGAGCATACCCTTCTCCTTACCTATTTTTTTCATTTTTCTTTGTCGATATTGCAAAGTTTCCACTTTTGCAAACGCATCCTTTGTGCGTACTTTGTCACAGGAATCAGAATTTCTCAAGATGTTTTGATCGGTCTATAGCGTCATTTTCGATAGGGAACTTTCTAAATATTTGTACAATTAAAGATCTATTGATATATGAAAATTTTACTTATAAAAATTTAAAAGTATTTTTCAAGGTTAAAAGAATAAGTAGCTCATGATTTTTATAGTAAGGAAAGTCTACTTAGGCTAATAAATTAAAAGTCCAGAAGCTAGAAAATTATTATTGTTGATATTCATCAATTAAAGCATAGATTTGTCTTAACGTTGCATTTGAAAGTTTAGTCTTCTCACCTTTAAGGAGTTTTTCTAATTGTGCTACGGTTTGCAATAGAACAGAAGCTTGATGAGGCCCATGTAAAAGTAAATAGTCTACAATCTGCTGATCAAAATGGATCCCACGTCTAGCCATTACAGAAGTGACTAAAGCATAGCGATCAGCATATAAACTTCCGCTCGGCACTTTTACACTCACTGCTTGTGTAAGTCGCGATTGTAAATCTGGTAACTCTAGTTTTAATTCAATCGGTGCAACACGTGAAGAGAAAACAAGTTGTCCTTCATGGTTATTCATTAAATGAAAAACAGCTTTTTGCCAGTGAGGCACCCCACTAATTGACTCAATATCATCTAAAGCCACCAGATCATAGTGCTCTAAGCAAGTAATTGCCTCAATTGGAGCATCGAGAAGTTCAAGCAAAGAAACTTTAATTGCAGATTTACCGACCTCTAAATAAGAATCACAAATCGCTGAAAGCAAATGACTCTTGCCTGTTCCTGCCCCACCATAGATATAAAATCTATTTACTAGACCCGCATGTAGTTGTCGCACTGCATCCACTACATGCCCCCAACCTGGTCCCGAAAAATCACTGATTCGGGCATCAAGTTGAGGTTCTATATCCAGCTGGAGTTGACGCATATAATGAATTGGCCTTGAAATTATTTCTGATCTGAAAGATTCGGGGTATCTGTATCTTGCTGTTTTTTAACTTCAAGATCAAGTTTAGTATTTTCAGTTTCTACATGAAGTTGCTCAATATTACCCTCTTGGATTAATAATGTAGAAGATGGAGCATAGAATGAACTCCGTTCATAATTTTCTCTAAGGTGTTTTAAGAGCACCACAATGACAGCCGCCACAGGTAATGCAATTAACATTCCTAAAAAGCCAGCCAATTGAGCCCCAGCTAAAACAGCAAATACAACTGCAACAGGCGAAAGACCAATTTTATCACCGAGTAGGAATGGCTGCAGAATATAGCCCTCTACTGCCTGCCCAATCATAAAGACTACGCCAACAAGTAATAAGTGTGTCCAGTCCATTCCAAATTGGAACAAACTTGCAATAACCGCTGCAATAATCCCGACTGCAAATCCTAAATAAGGAATAATACTGGCAAGACCTGCCACCATACCAATAATTAGGCCGACCTCTAGTCCAATTAATTGTAAGCCTACAGCATAAACTACGCCGAGCAAAAGCATAACAAGGAACTGACCTTTAACAAATGCTCCTAACACGCTATGGCATTCACGGACGATTTGTAAGGTCGTAGCCTCATATGGCCGTGGAATGAGACGACGTAAGTTTTGTAACATACGGTCCCAGTCTAATAAGAAGTAAAAAGCAATAATTGGGATTAAAACAACTGTTCCACCAATTTGAATAAAATTAAGTCCTGATTGTGCAAGCTTTAATAAAACTGCTTGAATACTATCAGCACTGTAATTGGTTTGAACATAATCCATCACAGCTTTGGACATTTGATCGGTATCAATTTCCATTTGCTGGACATGGAATGTCGAAGAAATCCACGGTAATAGCTCTGCATTAATCCAGTGGATCCCCGCTGGAATACTGTCTCGAGCGTAAACAAGTTGTTTCCAGATCAGTGGAACCAGATACCATAATGCAACGGTTAAAGTTACACCTATACCAATAAAAACAATACTAATTGCCAACCAGCGAGGTATCTTAATTTTTACTAGAACTTCGACTAGTGGACTAAATAAATAAGCCAGGAAAAAAGCACCAATAAATGGAATGACCACAGGCTTGAGCAAGTATAATACCCATACCAGCAATACAATACCTGCGAGTAAGAAAATACGGCGCAGTATACGATCTTGCATAAAATCTAGCCTTTTTTGATTTAATCGTTATAAATGGAAAAATATTTTTATTAAAGATAGCATTTTCGAGCATAAATAACATAAGAGTTTCGTATATTCAGGTTATAATCTGCCGCCAATGCGGAGACTTCATTTATGAGCAACTCAACTTCTACCCCAAATACCGGTTTAAGCTACAAAGATGCGGGTGTTGACATTGAAGCGGGCGACGCACTGGTCGATCGTATCAAGTCAGTCGCTAAACGTACAACTCGTCCAGAAGTAATGGGCGGACTTGGTGGCTTTGGTGCACTATGCAAAATTCCTAAAGGTTACGAAGAACCTGTTTTGGTTTCTGGAACTGACGGTGTAGGTACTAAATTACGTTTAGCACTTAACCTTAATCGTCATGACACAATCGGCCAAGATCTTGTCGCTATGTGTGTAAACGATCTTTTGGTTTGTGGTGCAGAACCACTATTCTTCCTCGACTATTATGCGACTGGTCACTTAAATGTCGATGTAGCTGCAAACGTAGTTACTGGTATCGGTAAAGGTTGTGAACTTGCAGGTTGCGCACTTGTAGGTGGTGAAACAGCTGAAATGCCTGGCATGTATGAAGGCGAAGATTACGATCTTGCTGGTTTTGCCGTAGGTGTAGTTGAGCAAAGCAAAATTATTGATGGCTCTAAAGTAAAATCTGGTGATGTACTTATTGGTATTGCATCAAGCGGTGCTCACTCAAATGGTTATTCATTACTACGTAAAATCTTAGATGTTAAGAATGTAGACTTAACTCAAGTAATTGATGGTCGCCCTCTTGCAGATGTAGCAATGGAGCCAACACGTATTTATGTAAAACCAGTTCTAGAACTTTGCAAACAAGTTGATGTACACGCGATGGCACACATCACTGGTGGCGGCTTACCAGGTAACTTACCACGTGTATTACCAAATGGTGCTCAAGCTGTAATTAATGAAGCTTCTTGGGAATGGCCAGAATTATTCAAACTTTTACAACGCGAAGGCAATGTAGAACGTTTTGAAATGTACCGTACCTTTAACTGTGGTGTAGGTATGGTCATTGCTGTTGATGCAAATGATGCAGAAAAAGCAATTGAAGTGCTTAATGCTCAAGGTGAAAAAGCTTGGAAAATCGGACATATCCAAGAAAATGCTGAATCAGTGGAAGGTGCAGACGAAAAAATTCGTGTGATCTTTGAATGATGAAAATTGCTGTTCTAGTCTCTGGGAACGGCAGCAACTTACAAGCCTTGATAGATGCAAATCTATCAGGGCAAATTGTAGGTGTACTGTCTAATAAAGCCGATGCTTATGCCCTAGAGCGTGCTCAAAATGCCAATATCGCGACAGCCGTAATTTCTCACAAAGACTTTCCTAGTCGTGAAGATTTTGATGAAGCTATGCATCAGCAACTTATCGCATGGCAAGCTGATGTGGTTATTTTAGCTGGCTTTATGCGTATTTTAACTGCTAACTTTGTCGACAAATGGCAAGGTAAAATGCTTAATATCCATCCTTCATTATTACCTGCCTATAAAGGCGTTAATACACATCAACGTGTATTAAATACAGGGGATCGATTACATGGCTGTACCGTTCACTTTGTGACTTCTGAACTTGATGCTGGTCAAGCAATTGCCCAATCTGCCATTGAAGTAAAAGAACATGACAATGTTGCATCCTTGGCCGAACGTGTACATAAACTTGAGCATTTTATTTATCCTCAAGTTGCAGAGTGGTTATGTAATGGCCAGCTCACATGGAAAAATGGACAAGCCTATTTCCGCAATCAAATTCTTGAACACCCTATACGTTTTGCATCTTGGTAAAAGTTTGCTTAACGTCAATTAAAAAAGGACATGCATGCATGTCCTTTTTTTTGCGAAAGCTTTATTAGCGTGAATTACGGTGAATAAGTTCCTTAATATAATTCACTGTATCAATCGGATGCTCTAGAGGGAACATATGCCCTCCTTCAACAACACTAAATGGAATCCCCATTTTACGTTTTGCCATTTGAGGAAAACCTCTTTTTAAAAAGGCGCTCTCTTTTCCTACAACTAAATGTACTGGCATTTTCGGTTTTGGCATAGGTAACCACCACCAAGAAGGATTTTTACGGAAAATCGCAACTTCATCCTCACGGGAAATAGTTAACGTTACGCCGCCACGTACCGAGTCTTCTTTCAAAGCATAGTCAATGTAGGCTTGAAAGCAGTCTTCATCAAAGTCTTTATAAAAACCTTTTGGACGTAACAATGCAGCTGCTTGCTCACGTGATTCCCAATGCTCGCGACGACGTGCAGATAAACCCGCTGGTGTCATATCATCAACTATTTTGGGTTTAAATAATTTTGCCATATGAAAAGCAAAAGAATATCTACCCAAAATAAGAGGCGGATCTAACATGATCACTTGTGAGAACAGCTCAGGCCGTCTAAAAGAAGCCATTAAAGTTAAAACTGAACCGAGTGAATGGCCCAGTCCAATCACTTTTCGCCCCTTCGCTTGACGTACAATACTATCAATTACCTGATCAACCAAAAAAGGCCAATGATTGGTAATCGGATAACGTTTGTCAGGTCCAATGAGTGGAACATAAATTACATCATACTCATCTTTTAATTGATCAAACAATTTTTGATACACCATAGATGGCACGCCGTTGGCATGCGCAAAGTGTATAACCGGTTTTACTGACATACCGTTATCCTGCTTAAATTATTGTAGTTTTGCGTCCTGACTTGTTTGTAAGCGTTCAGCAACCGACTCACTTAAACCTTTCCCCATTTCTGATCCCATTCGCCCTAGAATGGATTGTAATGGGTTACGTTCAATCGTGTAGTCAACTTTATTATCAAGCTTCAGTTCACGCATCAAGCTTGTAATGTTACCTGAACGGTCAGCTACGCCTAACTGAATTGCTTGCTCGCCAGTCCAGAAAAGACCAGAGAAAATAGCAGGATCATTAGTTTTTAAGCGTTTCCCACGTCCTTCTTTAACTGCGTTAATAAAGTGAGTATGAACATTATCGAGTACAGATTGGATATGTTGTCTTTGTACAGGATTAATCGGTTTTGTCATACTTAAAATGTCTTTATTCGTCCCCGCTGTAAGAGTTCGGTCTTCAATTCCTAGTTTTTGAGCTAAACCAGTAATGCCATAGTTTGGCATAATGACACCAATTGAACCTACCAAACTTGATGGATTCACAATAATTTCATCGGCAGCAGAAGCAATATAATAAGCACCCGAAGCGCCCATATCGCCAATTACCGCATAGACTTTCTTGTCAGGATGCTCTTTTTTCAAATAGCGAATTTCCTGCCAGATTTCATCTGACTGAACAGGTGAACCGCCAGGAGAATTAATATTAAGGGCAATTGCTTTACTATTCGATGCCTCAAAAGCACGTTTAAGCGCTTTGTTTGTATCTTCACTATTCACAGCCTGATTGCTTGAAGCATCAATAGTTCCAATAATATCAACTACTGCAAGGTGAGCACTGCTACTACTTGTTGTAGAGCCATCTTTAGTGGTCGAACAGCCTTTGCCCATTAAGACGATAATGAACAATAGATAAATAAAAGTAAGTGTTTTAAAGAATATACCCCAGCGACGACTACGGCGTTGTTCTTCTACAGAAGCCAGTACAGCTTTCTCAAGGATTTGCCATTCCGGTCCGTTCTGTTTAGGGGTTATAGGTTCATTTTGTGGTTTTGGTGGCCAATCGGACATAAAATTCCAATCCAAATCAATCGAAATGATGTCATTATATACGTTGATTTGATAAAAACTGTCTAAATAATATGATTTCATTTATAATATTTTTGTCTTTTTTTACTTGTTGTTTCTTACTTACTGCTATAGATGACTAGACCAGATTCAAAAAGCATGAACTATCAATTACTCAAAACATTTAGCCGCCAACCCATTCAATTTGGGCGTTTTCTTGCTCGTCTGTTAGCAGGACTTGTAAATACTCTAAAAATTACTAGAACATCAAAAAGTATTGAGCTTAACTTAAGAATTGCGCTTCCGTATTTAACACCTCAGCAGCGTATAGCGATTACAGAAAAAGCTGTAAGAAACGAATTAACTTCATATTTTGAGTTTTTAAGTATTTGGGGCTCATCAAATAGTAAAAATATCTCACGCATTCACCGTATTGAAGGTGAACATTTTTTTCATGAAGCATTGGCTGCAAAAAAAGGTGTAGTTCTTATTGTTCCACATTTTGGTACGTGGGAAGTCATGAATGCATGGTGTGCTCAATTCACATCAATGACCATTTTATATAAACCAGTTAAAAATGCTGATGCAGACCGTTTTGTGCGAGAAGCCCGTAGCCGTGAACAAGCGAATCTCGTCCCTACCGATGAAAGCGGTGTAAGACAAATTTTTAAAGCATTAAAGCAAGGTGAAACGACAGTAATTTTGCCGGATCATACCCCTAATGTGGGTGGAGATATGGTGAACTATTTTGGTGTTCCACTTGCTTCAAGTAATTTAAGCGCAAAACTCATCCAGAAAACTAAAGCAAAAGCTCTGTTTCTTTATGCGATCCGTAATGAAAACGATGGCTTTACCATGCATATCGAGCCAATGGATGAGAAAATCTATGAAGGCACTGCGGACGATGGAACGTATGTCATCCATCAAGCGATTGAGCAACTCATTTATCAATATCCAGAACATTATCACTGGAGCTATAAACGTTTTAAAGCGAACCCTGCTTTAGACAATATCTATAATATCGATCCGACAGAAGCACTTAAAATTGTAGATAGGCTCAAAGCAGAAGCTTTAAAAACCTCTACTCAACCAGAGCCTATCCAAACGTCGATCATGTAAAACTATTTTGTGATTTTCCAATACGAAACTTAAGGTCCCTTGTTCCACAGTACTTTTTAGCGGAATATGTAGAGCTTTTAAACGTGCTATAACTTGTTGGCTAGGATGGCCATAACGGTTATCAAACCCTGCCGATGCAATAGCCAGTTTAGGTTTTAAGGTCACCAAGAAATCATAAGCCGAACTGTGCTTACTTCCATGATGCCCTACCACCAAAACATCTATCTTCAAGTTAGGATAATCTTTTAATAACTCGTATTCAGCTTCCCATCCAGCATCGCCCATAATAAGAAAATTTTGGTAACCACCAACTTTTTTAAATTGAAGATATACAACACAAGAATATTGATTCTGGTTAGAAGCAACAAAAGCCAGATCTTTTTCTTTAGGCCATAAAATTTGAATATCTAACTCAGGATAATGCCATTGTTGCCCTTGATGGCAATATTGGAATGGTTGCTTTAAATCATTTGGTAATTGTTCATTCGAAATAAGCTGCTTTACAGGAATCTCTTGTTGAATAAGAGGAAACGCGCCACTATGGTCTTGATCAAGATGGGATAGCACAACATGATCTAATTGTCTTACGCCTTGCTGACGTAGAAAAGGCACTACAACATTTTGTCCAATACTAAATATTTTTTCATCGTAAGAACCGCCTGTATCAATTAACCAGTTTTGTTCGGAATGTTGTAAAAAAATGGCTTGCCCCTGTCCAACATCTAAAATATTAAGCTGAATTTGCTGACTCGTTTTGTTCATAATAACTAAGGGTAAACAACATAATATTCCCCAAGTTTTGGGCAGAATTCCTTTAGGTAAAAATAAAATAATAATGGCACAACTAATCGCTAATAAAGACAGTGGCGTCAAGCTTATACCTTGTAATGTTAAAGAGAGTTTTTCTAATAAGCCCAAACAACTCAGCAATATGCTGAGCAACATATCATTGAAATGAAAAAGCATATTTCCAAATGGTTTTATTACAAACCATGCGCAAGCAGCCATGATGTTTAAAGGGACAATAACACCACCAACAATAGGCACGGCAATAATATTGGTTAATGGAGCAACCCAAGAAATTTGTTGAAAGAAAAGTAAGGTTAAGGGACTCAATGCAATAAATATTTTGCCTTGAGATTCAATTAACACCTTACTCATAAAAATCATTTTTGAGCTCAGACTTAAAAAATGTTGCTCAGGTAGCTGCGCTATAGTTTGGTAAATTCTTAATAAAATAAAGCATGCCCCATAAGACAGCCAAAAACCTGCAGAAAGCACACTAAACGGGTCAATTAGCAACAGTAGACTTGCGCTATATACGAGTAATGTAAAAGGTTTAATAGGTTGTTTTAATAATAGAAATCCAATAAATATAAGGACTGATAAGAATGTTCGTAGTGCAGGAATTTCGAAACCTACAAATGCAGTATAAATTAAAACACCAAGGCAGCATGGTACAGCCATCAAAACCTGTTTCGGTTTCCATAAGTAAATTTGAGGATAATAACGACTGATAAATTGATGACATGCCCAAGATAACATAATGGCAAAAATGAGCACATGTGGGCCTGAGATCGCCAATAAATGACTAATTCCTAATTGTTTGAACTGTAGTTGAGTTTCATCTGATAAAAGGCTTTCATCACCTGTCAGCAAAGCTAAAATTAAACCCTTTTGCTGTAAAGATGAGCTGTTTAATATTTGCCTAAAAGTTAAGCGAAGTTTTTCTATATTTAAACGAAAACTATTGGAAAAAGACTGTTGTTCTTTTAAATGTTGCTGATAGCCCAATCGATAGATTTCATCGAGACTTAAAGGCTCAATATATCTCACGTTAAAACCAGACATAATATTTCGCTGAATAAACCACTTTTCCTGATCAAAAGCTCCTGGGGTGGCATAACTATGCGCAGGTCTTGTTTTTCCAGATATTCGATAATAGTGACCTAATTCAAGATTCTGATTATTCTTTAATAAATTTTGATTATTACTTTTTAAATATAGCAACCAATTCACCGGTTCTTTAGAAAGATTTAGAACTTGTGCAGTTTGTTGAACCTTATTATCTTTTTCTTCACTTAAACGGTTTATATAAACAATAATGTCGAGATTTCGGGTATCCGTTTCTCTTTGTTCTAATCGTTCAATCAGTGCTTTTTCAGCATAGTGGTAACCAACCATAAAAAGACTTGTTGTACATAATAAGCAAAACACTGCCTTTAAAAATGGTCGATCAACGAACATTGGTCGTTTATAAAGATAAAAAATAAAGGCAAGTAACAGTAGAGCCTCGCCCACTTTTTCATATTGCATGATTAAAGGGAAATCTATTCCCATCAATGCAATACCGCCAATCCACCCCAATAGAATAATCTTAAACATTTAAAAATCTAGTCATTATCATTTTAGGGGCAAAATTAAAGCCCAACTCAGTGGGCTTTAACAATGTGATTTAATGACATTTTTTTTAAGAACCGTTTACCCACAGCCCATCTTCCATATGCAAGATTGAATCTGCTGCCTGAGCTAATTGCTCATCATGGGTCACAATTAACATTGCCATGTTTAGTTCTTTCTTAAGATCGGTGAGCAATTCGAAAATACCTACTGCTGTTTTACGATCTAGGTTACCCGTAGGCTCATCAGCTAGTACTACCGCAGGCTTAGTCACTAATGCACGAGCAAGCGCAACACGCTGACGCTCACCACCTGAAAGTTCACCTGGTTTATGGTCCATACGATGAGATAGCCCCACTCGATCTAGCAAATATTCAGCCTGTGCCTTTACCGACTTATATTGACTGTCTGCTCGAAGCATTAAAGGCATCGCTACATTTTCAAGAGCAGTAAATTCAGGTAATAAATGGTGGAACTGGTAAACAAAACCTAAGTATTGGTTACGTTGAAAGCCACGTTCCGCTTCACCTAAATTATCAAAGCGCTGACCATTCAAAAATACCTGTCCTTTAGTCGGCTGATCTAAGCCACCAAGTACATGCAACAAAGTACTTTTACCTGAACCACTTGCTCCGACAATAGATACAAACTGCCCTGCTTCCACTTGTAAAGAGAGACCTTTAATGACTTCAACCTTAGATTTACCGTCATCAAAATGTTTATAAATATCTTTTGCTTCTAAAACGACTTTACTCATAACGCAATGCCTCGGCAGGTTGAACTTTGGCTGCACGAAGCGCCGGATAAATAGTTGCCAAGAAACTTAAGAGTAAAGAAACAATCACAATAATTGTCACGTCTTGCCATCTTAAGTAAGAAGGTAAGTAATGTACAAAATAGGCATCGAACAGATTAAGTCCGAGAACATTATTAAACCAAGAAATAATATCGCTGATCGTAAGTGCCAGAATAACCCCTAAAACCGTACCCGCAACTGTACCGATCACACCAATAACCGTACCTTGCACCATAAAGATTTTAGTAATCATAGATGGCGATGCACCTAAAGTACGTAAAATTGCAATGTCTGATTTTTTGTCAGTCACGACCATAACTAAAGACGAAACAATGTTAAATGCAGCAACTACAATAATTAGTACAAGCAATAAACCGACTAATGTTTTTTCCATTTGGATGGCATTAAATAAGTTGCCATGTGTATAGGTCCAGTTTGTTGCGTAGAAATTGCTTGGCAAATTCTTCACAATGTCATCGGCAACTTGAGGAGCGGCAAAAATGTCATCTAATTTTAGACGAACGCCTTGAGCGCCATCAGGTAAACGCAATAAAGTTGAAGCATCATATAAAGCAATGTATCCAACCATCGAGTCAACTTCAGCACCTACACTGAAAATACCCACCACTTTAAAGCGTTTAAAACGAGGTACAACACCAGCTGGAGATGGAGTCGCTTCAGGTAAAACCAATGTCACGCTATCGTTTAGACGTAAGCCAAGCGAATCGGCCATGTCTTTACCAAGTACGATACCGAATTCACCTTTTTTAAGTGAGTCGAGGCTACCGGCAACAATATGATTTTGAATGATAGAGACATTCTTTTCATATTTAGGGTCAATACCCGTCACCATAATACCTGCCACTTGCCCTTGAGCAGTTAACATACCTTGCAATTGGGTAAAAGGTGCAACTCCAGTCACGTGGGGATGATTTTCAACTCGTTTAACCAGTTCAGGCCAATCCGTAAGGATTTGCGTCGATGAAACTGTCGCTTGCGGTACCATTCCCAAAACACGATTTTTTAATTCGCGGTCGAAACCGTTCATTACAGAAAGTACCGTAATTAGTACAGCGACACCAAGTGTCAAACCGACCATCGAAACCAATGCAATAAAAGAAATAAAATGATTACTGCGTCGAGCGCGAGTATATCTCAACCCTATATACAGTGAGATTGGTTTAAACATACCTTCTAAATCCAAGGTCATTGATGGAAAAAGAGAAGTGTTCATTCACACTTCTTATTTAGCCATATCGTTAGATGCTGTATTAAGGCTTAAAAATCAGTAAGTTCTGATCTATCCTTAACAATCCTAATATTATATTGCTGCGCTATTTTCTACTACTTAAGATATGAGATCAATTTGATCATGCATTTAGCTACGAATTAGAACAATTTAATGAATAAGCTCAACAAATTACCCTCATCTTCTCCTATTTAGACTTAATATGTTGAGCAAAATTACGATTTGCTTGAATGTCTTTATAAAAATATAGAAATAGACCAAATAAGATAATGAAAGCTCCCACAAAAACCATAATCGACAATTGTTCATGGTTTAAAACAGCTCCAATGATCATTGCTAGCATTGGTGTAATGACTGTTGTTAACGATAAAGTGGTTGGTTTTATATTCTGAACAAGTTTGAAATAACAGAACATAGCCACAAGTGAAGCCATCAGAACTGTATAAATTAATGCAAATAAAGATTTAGCTTGTGGTAAATGAGTCGGTGCATATTGCCAAATAAATGGAATAAGGCAGCTTGCCAAAATTGAAGAAACCAAGATCGAACCGGTCGCTTGAGCCATTGGCTGAATTTTGGCATTCACTTTCTTTACCCAAAATATAGAAAATGAATAAACAAAAACACTGACCAACATTAAGACAATGCCAAATGGATGCACATGTTGATTTGAACCATTTAAACAAATGATCGCTAGTCCACAAACAGCAACAGCCATACCTAGCCACTGCAATTTAAAAAGATGCTGACCAAAAGCAAAACGACCAATCAACCCAGCCATAATGGGCGCTAGACCAAACATCAAGGCAATCATGCCAGAACTTAAATATTGGGTCGCAGCATAGGTAAAAATTTGCGAGCCGATTAAACTAAAAGACCCTGCAAAATAACTATGTAAAGCTTGCTTATGAGTTGGAAAAGAAGTTTTTAGAACAAGTAAAACAATAACCGACAGAGGCAAAGCTATATAAAACCGTAACAGTAAAGCCCACATGACATGTAAGTCAGATACGCTCCATACAATGGCTAAAGGTGTCGTTGCCCAGATAAATACAAGCAAGACATAAGTTGAAGCCAAGTTGGTTTGGGATGGCATAAGAGGCTCACTAAGCAGTTTTACGTTTTTGCTTTAAAATTGTTTGGTCGAGTGCACTAGAAAATTCGCGCTTATCACGTTCTGAAATAGGTGGTGGACCACCCGTCTGTACACCAGCGCCGCGCAACGTATCCATAAAATCACGTAAGTGCAAACGTGCTTTTACGTTCGCTGTGGTATACACCTCACCACGTGGGTGAATCGCAATACCACCTTTCTCAATAACTTGAGCTGCGAGTGGAATATCTTGCGTAATGACAATGTCATTTTCAGACATACGATTCACAATTTCCTGATCGGCTTGATCGGCTCCACTTAAAACTTGCAGAGATTTAATACGCACTGAAGGGGTAATACCGACATTTTGATTGGCTACAAAAATCACTTCTAATTGATAACGATCCGAAGCTCTTAAAATGACTTCACGCAAAATTTTAGGTAATGCATCTGCGTCTACCCACAACTTGAATGGCAGCACGTTATTCTCTATTTCCACTAAAAATATAAGTCTAACAGATGCATTTTATTAGAGAATAGCGCTAAATATAAAACTTATTTTTTAAATTTAATTTGAACAATACGTTAATGATTATTTATATGTACTCTTAACAGCACATGTTTTGCTAGGTGGAGAACTTTTTAATAACTAAATACGTGCTTTTACAAGAGAATTTACATATGTTGACTTGAAAAATAGCAATTACCCTCGATTTAATATATCAAGTGAGATAAACCCAACATCAATCGTACCTATGAAAAATCAAAACAGTCCAGAAGTTATTACGGTAAACGACCAAAATTTTGGTAGTCATGGAGAGCATTGGAATCTACTGACTTCCCGTCCAGAGACAGATGTACCAAAATGGCTTGGACTAGCGCTTGATGCTCCTGTAATGCCAATGGGTTTATGCCAAAATGAAGACGAAATGGATCAATCTTTTTGGCTCATTCAAGGCCCACAAGGTCAGAAGGTCACTATTAATCAAATTATTGCAGTTGAAAATCAAAAACCTCGCGCTTTAAAAACTGCCTTCCCGAGTTTTGATAGTCCTTATCAATATAATGCCCAAATTGAGCGCATCATTACTTGTGACTCTGCTACTCAAGCGGTATTAAGTTTAAAATTAAATAAAAGTACAACGATTTATGCATTTGATAATTTATTTAGCGTTAATCGTTGCCAATATGACAAAACCCAAACTTATCAAGTCCAATTTAATGCATGGGCCTATGAATTAGAATCAGTGCCTGCGGGAGAAACAATTGTCGTAGATGATCCAGCGTCAATTAAACATCACCGTGCATTAAATGCGATTTTAACTGAACATAATGGAATTGCACCCGAAAACCTACAAGAACTGATTAATGAATGGCAACCAAAAACTAAAGAAGATCAAGAACCTGTAACGGTTGATTTTTCTAAAATGGTTGCATATTTATATGGAGAAAATCTTGGTCAAGAAGATGAAGCTTGGTTCCAAGGTAATATTGTCGGTAAAACTTCAATGTCATTTATGGGTGCAGAATATACCCTTTATGATGTCACTTTAGTTTTAGAAGACAACCTTCCTGCCATATTAGTGCGCATTGCTACAAAAAATGATTTGTACAAAAACTTTAATATTGGCGAATATATTCGTGGCAATATCTGGATTCAGGCGAATATTTATGCTAAAAATAGTGAAACTAATTGAATTTCACTAATATTTTAAAAATTAGGCTATTGAATGAAGATTATACCTGAACAAACCACCAGCCTCATTCAAACTAGTAACCCACGTATAAGGGTCGATACTGGTGCGTTTTGCTTTTTCGTTTTGGGTATGTTCTTAGCCGCAATTATGATACATCAATTTGGTTTTATGCCTTTTTAATTGATCATTTATATAAAAATAAAGCCCTCTTTTTGAGGGCTTTATTCATTTTATAATTTAACCATTACGTTTAGCAAAATCATCCATAAAGCGGATAAGCGCCTGAACGCCTTCTAATGGTACAGCGTTATAAATACTTGCACGCATACCACCTACTGAGCGGTGACCTGCTAAGTTCAATAAGTGATTTGCTTCAGCTTCTTTCAAGAATTGCTTTTCTAAAGCTTCATCTGCCAAAGTAAATGGTACATTCATAATTGAACGATTTGGAATGGCAATCGGGTTATTATAAAAGTCGCTTGAATCGATATAACCATAGAGTAACTGAGCTTTTTCAAGGTTAACTTTATGGATAGCATCTACCCCACCCTGCTCTAGTAACCATTCAAATACTAAACCAGACAAGTACCAAGCATAAGTCGATGGTGTATTTACCATAGAGCCATTCTTGGCTTGATCAGCATATTTTAAAATGCTTGGAATTTCTGCTTTAGCTTGATCCAGTAAGTCATCACGGATAATAACAATTGTTAAACCAGCAGGACCAATATTTTTTTGCGCACCTGCATAGATGAGACCAAATTTCGAAACATCAAGTGGAGCAGATAAAATGCTTGATGAGAAGTCACATACCAGTGGTGCTTTAACATCAGGAACGCTAGCAAACTGTAAACCGCCAATTGTTTCGTTATCGGCATAATGGACATAAGCTGCATCGTCAGATAAGTTCCAGTCGCTTTGCTCAGAAATGGCGAACTTACCGTCTACTTTAATACCAGCTTCTACAACATTAATATCGCCATAACGTTTTGCTTCTTTTAAAGCTTTTTCAGACCAAATGCCAGTATGGATATAATCTGCTTTGTTATTTTTTCCAAGCAGATTTAAAGGAATTGCTGAAAATTGTAATGACGCGCCACCTTGTAAAAATAGCACTTTATAGTTTTCAGGAATATTCATGAGCTTACGCAAATCTGCTTCAGCTTTTTCCGCAACAGCAACATAGTCAGCACTACGGTGACTCATTTCCATGATGGATAGGCCCTTACCTTGCCAATCCAACAATTCTTGTTGAGCTTTTTCTAAAACGGCAGTAGGTAATGCAGCAGGACCAGCACAGAAATTGTACGCGCGCATGATTTTTCCCTTGTAAAAGTGAAACACAATAAAAAAAGGCATTTAACCACAGATTGCTTAAGGTTGCAGCAGCTTCTCTAGTAAATATTTCAATGCTAGGGCGTGTTTATGCCTATTTTTTCAATAACTATTTTATTTATTTCATTGCTTTCACTTATTTTTTTATAAGTTTTATTAAATAAAGTTCAACTTGACTTGTGAATATAGTTTCCCATACTGTGATGAACATATAAAAACTTGCTGTATGATTTTCCATCAAGCAAAAATAAACTCAAAATCATTTTGTGCTTTTATACAATTGTATAATAAACAATATGATAATTGAATTTAATAACAAGAAATTTAAACTATAAGGGATGATCAAAAATTGTTATATAAAATGCCAACACATCAATATCGACAGTCTAAACGTCCTTTTTTGTTTAAACCCAATTACCTTGCGTTGGTATTGGGAGTATTAATTGCAACGCCTATTTATGCGCAAAGTTTAAGTTATGCTGAAGCAGAACAACAGGCTTTAAAAAGCTCATACAGCACTCAAGCCAACCAAGCATTACAACAAGCCTCTCAGTTAGAAGCCGAAGCGGTAAAAGGTTTAGGACTCCCCAGAGTTGATTTAAATGTGAGAGCATATGCTTTTCATAGCGAAACAGATGTACCCTTAGGCTCTTTTAAACAAAAACTTGAAAATGATTTAAGCCAAGGACTCAATGATAAATTATCCCAGTGGAACAATGTCATTCCATCAGATGTTTTAGGTCAAGTTCAGGAAGGCTCAAACCAAATCATACATGACGGTATAAATCGTTTTCCTGACTACGCTAATTTGACTGTAGAAGACCAAGTAGTCCGACCATCTATTTCAGTGGTGATGCCGCTCTACACAGGGGGCTTAACGACTAGTGCAAAAAAAATAGCTAACATTCAGGCTCAACGCTCCGAGCTTTCAAGCCAACAACAACAAGATATCCAGCGCTTCGAAGTCGTACAAAGTTATTTTAATGTGCAATTACAACAACAACTGGTTGCAAGTAGTCTATTTAACTTTAATGCAATGCAAAAACATTACAGCAATGCGTTAAAGCTCGAACAGCAAGGTTTTATTAGTAAAGGGCAACGTATGCAGTTTGAAGTTGCTCGTAACAATGCCGAACGAACTCTACAAAATGCGCAGGCAAATCTGAATGCTAGCCAATTTAATTTAAACAATCTTTTGCACCAGCAAAATAATGCTGATTTAAGTACTCCTCTTTTTGTAAATACTGTTCGTAGCCAATCGTTAGAATCTCTTTTAAGCAGTTACTCTCAAAAATCTAGCCTTGTGCAAAAAATGCAGTTAGACACTCAATTGGCAAATGCAAATATTCAGGCTCAACAAGCAGCAAAAAAACCGAGTCTTTTCGCTTTTGGTGAGTATTCACTCGATGAAAATGAAAACTGGATTGTAGGTGTTATGGCAAAATACAATCTTTTTTCTGGCGTAGATAAAAATAAGAATATTCATGCTGCCGAGTTAAAACGTTATGCTTCAGAACTCATGACTGAACGAACTAAACAAGAGATTGAAGCATTATTGAATAAGTCTTATAACGAGCTCAATTCAGCACAGCAAAGTCATACGCTATTACAAAGGAATATCAGCGCAGCTCAAGAAAACCTACGTATTCAGGAACTTTCTTTCCGAGAAGGCATGGGTACAGCGACTCAAGTGATCGATGCACAAAATGCATTAAGTGCTTTAAAAACAGAAATGGCTTTAAATGCTTATAAATATGTCATGTCGCTCGCAACTCTGTTGCAAAGCCATGGTTCTATGGACCAGTTTAAAGCTTATGTGACTCAACCACACACTGACTATATTCGCTAATGGGGGCATAACATGAATCAAGACTCAGCTCATTCAGAACAAAATTCTCCTGTTGCGGGTACGGCAGAAACTCACCAAAATCAGCAAAATACTCAAACCGACAATACTCAAGAAGTAAAAACGAGTAAAAGTGATTCTCAACCTCCTAAAAATTCGAAAATTAAACTAATTATTGCGGTCGTGGTTATTGCTCTATTAGGATTAATCATTTTTGGTTTGTGGAAAAGCTATCAACCTAAGCCTATTGAATTACAAGGCCGAGTTGAGGCTGAAACAGTTCATGTCAGTACTAAGGTTCCGAGCCGTATTGAAGAAATTTATGTGCAAGAGGGCCAGAAAATTTCCAAAGGTCAGCCCCTTGTTCGTTTAGTCAGCCCTGAAATAGAAGCTAAAAAACAACAAGCTTTAGCCACCCTACAATCAGCTTTGGCATTTCAATCTACGGTAGACCGAGGCTCTCAACAGGAAAATATTGATACTCTTTATGCCAATTGGCAGAGTATGAAAGCACAGGCAAACCTTGCTAAAACCACTTATCAACGTGGAGAAAATTTATATAGACAAGGTGTTATTTCTCGTCAAAGACGAGATGAGATGTTAGCCGCACAGACTTCTGCTCAAGAGTTAAGTGAAGCAGCTTATCAACAATATGCTCGAGCAAAGCGCGGAAGTACCAGTCAGCAGAAATCTACAGCGGATGCACAAGTTGAGATTGCAAAAGCCGCGGTAAGTGAAGCTCAAGCACTTGAGGCAGAAACTCGTTTACTCGCTCCTATTTCAGGTACAGTTTCAAAAACTTATGGCAAACCTTCTGAACTCGTTGCTATGGGTGTACCTGTTGTCAGCATTTTAGAAGATGATGATTTGTGGGTTAGTTTAAATGTCGGTGAAAACCAATACGCTTCTGTTTATAAAAACAAAACACTGGAAGGTTTTATTCCTGCGCTGAATCAAAGTGTGATGTTTAAAGTGAAAAATATTGATGCCGAAGGCGAATTTGCCACCATTAAAACCACACGTCAGACCGGTGGTTATGACATTCGTAGTTTTAAATTACATTTGGTGCCTGAGCGTCCTGTCAAAGACTTAAAAGTGGGCATGAGTGTTCTATTTAAAATTAAAGAAGAAAAATAAAACATGTTTGCCAGCATATTACGTGAACTAAACTATTTAAAAAGCAATAAATGGGATTTGTGTATGGTGACACTCATCCCTGCTTTTATCATTTTTTTGTTTAGCAGCATGTTTTATGCAGGTAAAGCTGAACATTTACCCATTGCCATTATTGATCAAGACCAGAGTGAACTGAGCCGTAATATTGGAAAGTATCTTTCGCTAAATCATACAGTCGATGTAAAAACAATTACTACAAGCTCAAGTGAAGCCGAGAGATTACTCAATGAAACCAAAATATGGGGTTATGTTTTTATTCCGGATGGTGCCGAAAAACGTTTTGTGAAAGCTCAAGATGCTCAAATCAGTATTGCTTTTAACCAATCTTTTTTTAGTGTCGGGAACACGATTTCCTCGGCGATGTTAGTCAGCACTCTCAATGCTTTAGCAGACTATGCTGGCCAGAATTATCTTGCAAATAATATTCCCTATTTAGATGTACCTACAGCACACGTCAAAATTTCAACGCTTTATAATCCAAGCATGAGCTATGAGTTCTATTTAGAACCCTTCATGGTTCCAGCCGTATTACATTTATTACTATGTTGCTGTGTGGCATTTGCCATTGGACAAGAAATTAAACGCGGCACACTAACACAGTGGGTGAACCGAGAGAGTTTTATTCAAGGCTTATTGGCTAAAAATTTGCTGTATAGCTTTATTTTCTGTTTCTGGACTTGGTTATGGATGTTTTGGCTGGTTGAAATTCGAGGCTGGTTTGTAGCAGGTTCACTAAGTTTCTTATTAGCTGCTCAGTTCTTGCTTTATTTTTCTTATGCTTTAATTAGTAGTACCGTCATTCTCGCGACCAAAAATTTAAGTAAAACTTTTGGTTTTATTGCAGTATATGGCGGATCTTCTTTAAGTTTTGCAGGCGTTACTCTACCATTAAATAATGCACCGATTTTCACTAAATTTTGGTCACTGATTATTCCGTACACCCCTTATGCAAAGCTCCAGACCGAACAATGGGTGATTGGAAGTCCACTTTTCATTTCGATGTCTCCTTTCTTAATACTTATTGGCTACTGCCTTATTTATTTCTTTTTAAGTTGTTTGCTGCTTAAAAAACTGGTTCAAGGAGCAACACCATGAAGGAATTTTTAAAGGCTTACTTTCAAACATTTAAAGATATTGTGAGTAACAGTTCAGTTTTCACAACACTTATTTTATCCGTCATTCTTTATAGCTTTTTTTATCCGACCGCCTATAAAGCTGAGCGCGCAGAATCAATTCCAATTGTCATTGTTGATGAAGAACAAAGTCTTTTAACTTCTCAAGTCATTGGTCAAACAGCCAATAGCCCTCACGTTAAAATTGTTGATGTCACTGCTAATTTTCTTGAAGCTGAACAAATGGTTCGCGAACAAAAAGCCGATGGTATTTTACTTTTACCAAGCAATTTAACGCAGAGCTTACGCCGCGGAGAAACTGGCGGAATCGGCTTATACTTAAGCACAACCAACTTTTTAAAAACTAAAGAAATTGGGTTAGGTCTTGCCACCTCTATTGAAGCAACCTTAAAGGAATATATTGAAAGGTTTGGACAACGTACACACTTCCAGCCTGCTCTTTCTATTCACCAAATGCCTTTATTTAATACGCTTTCAGGCTACGGTAGTTATATTTTTCCTGCAGTTGCATCACTTATTATTCACCAAACAATTGTGTTAGGTCTGGCCATGCTGGTTGCAAGTTACCGCGAACAACATGAAAAAATTACCCCTATTCGTTTTGCAGGAATTTTTGCCAGTATCTTTACAATTGGTTGTTTAGGAAGTTTTTATCTTTTTGGTTTTACCTTGTGGTTCAATGACTATCCACACGGTGGAAACTTTGTCGGTTTGCTAGTCGCTGTTCCTATTTTTATTAGCTGTGTAATTGGTTTAGGTATGCTGATTGGCTCACTTTTAGATATACCGGAACGTGCCGGACATATTATTGTATTTAGCTCAGTTCCTCTTTTCTTATTAACTGGTGCCGCCTGGCCTCATCAAGCCATGCCTGAATGGTTGCAATGGTTTGCTTGGTGTTTACCCTCTACATACGCCGTACAGATGTTTGTACAACTTAATCAAATGGGCGTTCCTTTAAATGTCGTGGCCCCGAAATTAATTTTTCTTGCGACTATTGGGGTTATATTTTTAATTACTGCCTATTCACGTTTAAAAGTATCTAAATAAACTTATTTATAGGCTAATCAAAGTGTACAAATTATATTTTTATTTACTATAAAATCTTATAGTTAAAGCTTATTTCTTAAAAAAATTGACTTAAATTTTATAAAAAATTAAATAAATTCAATAAATTAATTTACATCAATTGTCATAAAACCTTAAGAAAACTTTAAGTTGGAATTAAGGAAATTTCTCCATATTAAAAACGTATAGTTTTTCAGCAGCTAAGCAGAATAATTCTGTAACCCTGCCCTATAGTGGAATTTAAATATGGCAAAGGTGTGCTATTGCGCAGATGACTTTGCAATGAATGCAGAGATATCTGACGCAATTATTCAACTTATTGAACAAGGTGCGCTTCAAGCCACCTCATGTATGACCCAATCTGATTTATGGGAAACTGCTGCTGCTAAATTAAAACCGTTTAGTGATCAAGTTGATATCGGTTTACATTTAAATCTTACTTATGCTTTCGCTTCGGGTAATCTGGTTTTTCCCTTACCTATGCTTATAGTCCGAGCATGGTTTGCAAGTCTTAATCGCGAATTAATCACTCAATGTATTGAGGAGCAATGGGACTTATTTGTTTCAGTATTAGGAAAACAACCTGACTTTATAGATGGTCATCAACATATTCATCAATTTCCATTTATACGTGATATTTTGCTGCAATTACTAAAAGAGAAAAAATTTACGGGTTGGATTCGAAATTTACAACAGCCGATCAATCCCCCTCATTACCGTTTTAAAACTCGTATGCTCTCAGCATTAGGTTCTAACTCTTTGGCAAAAGCTTGCCAGACATATCACTTTAATCAAAATGGCCAATTTGCTGGCATCTATGATTTCAAACTGACCAATTATGGCCAACTCAATCAATATTGGCTTGCGAATGCAAAAGACCATTTACTGATTATGTGCCATCCAGCACTTGCACAATCAAATGATCAAGATCCAATTCAACACGCCCGAATTCAAGAATATCAATACTTCAGTTCGGCTCAGTTCCAACTTGATTGTCAACAATACGGTATCCAGCTCACCAGACTAGGGGCAATGCAATGAATATAAAACCCTTTTTATCCTGCGTTGTTCCAGCCTACAACGAAGCAGAAAATTTAAAAACATTTATTCCTGCTTTGGCAAATAGTCTAAAACAGCAAAATCTTAGCTATGAAATTATTGTGGTAGATGATGGAAGTAAAGACGATACCATTCCAATTTTACAAACAATGATTGAGGATTATCCTTTAGTTGTGCTGGAGCTTTCACGGAACTTTGGCAAAGAAGCAGCTTTAAGTGCTGGTTTAGACCATGTGACTGGTGAAGTTGCTCTACTGATTGATGCTGATTTTCAACATCCATTTGAAGCAATTCCAACCATGATTAATCTTTGGAAAAATGGTTATGACATGGTCTATGGTATTCGTAATCGTACAACCGAATCATGGCTTAAACGTGTTTTAACCCAAGCTTATTACCGTATTTTAAACTTAAGTTCACCTATTGATATTCCAGAAAGTGCTGGAGACTTCCGGCTACTCGATGCAAAAGTTGTTGAAGCAATCAAACAGTTACCAGAAAAAAATCGTTATATGAAAGGTCTATATGCTTGGGTTGGCTTTAAAAGTATAGGCATTAATTTTTCTGAGCAAGAACGTCAACATGGCCGTTCTAGCTTCAACTTAAAATCTCTTTTTAACTTGGCCATGTCAGGTTTAACGGGTTTTTCTGATTTACCTTTACGCGTATGTATTTACTTAGGTGCAATTCTGGCCTTAGGTGCGATGAGCTACGGAGTGTGGATTATCATTAAAACTTTGATTGAGGGAATTTCCATTCCGGGCTGGGCAACACTTGCGGCAGGTATGACGCTATTAGGTGGCATTCAATTATTATTCATTGGAATTTTAGGTGAATACATTGGCCGCATTTATGCTGAAGTTAAAAACCGCCCAAAATATATTATTTCTACCGAACATTCTCGTACTAAGCAGGAACATTCAATCACCCACCAAGAAAATACGTTCTCTAGTTTCTAATGTTTACTCATATTCTTCAGCTTGCACGGTTTACTACTACAGGGACCGCAGCAGCACTTACTCATTATAGTGTAGCCATGCTTCTATTTAAGAAACATGTTGCACTGCAATATGCCAATTTATGCGCTTTTCTACTCGCCTATTGGGTGAGCTATTTTGGGCACCGCGTTTTTACGTTTAAAGCGCAACATCTTACGCATCGGCAGACTCTCCCGAAATTCACGTTGGTTGCGGGCTTAGGTTTTTTATTTAATGAAAGTTTTCTTTTACTTTCAAACCTCTATTTTAACGTACCTGTTTCAACCTTAGTGTGTACTGCAATTGTTCTGACATCTATGGTGACTTTTTTACTTAACCGTTTTTTTGCATTCCAACATTAAGGATTATGTATGCAGCAATGGCTTCGTAGTTCCAAATTTTTATTAATATTCTTACCAATTTGGCTATTTGTTTTGTCTTGGATTAGACCTTTATCTGTACCAGACGAAGGTCGCTACGGAGATATTAGCCGTACTATGTTCGAATCTGGAGACTGGTTAACTCCACGAATCGATGGTTTGCCTTTCATGCATAAGCCTCCTTTACTACATTGGTTAAGTTCTATGTTTATGGAGCTTTTTGGCGTGCATGTATGGGTGTTACGTTTAGTACCCGTTTTAGCCGCTACACTCATGCTAATCGGTCTATTTTTATTCGTAAAAAAGCATATTTCAGAAAGCGTTGCACAACTTACCGTTATTATTTTAGCTACTAACCTGCTTTTTTTTGGTAGTAGCCAATACATTAACCATGATTTACTGCTCGCCTCTTGGATCACCATTAGTGTTTTATGTTTTGTGGACTTCACCATTTCTGCACGGAAATCTATTTTATTTTTAGGTTATATCGCTGGTGCAGCAGCCTTCTTAAGCAAAGGTTTAATTGGGATTTTAATTCCCGGGATGATTCTTTTACCGTGGTTAATTTACACCAAGCAATGGAAGAAAATACCTTCTCTTCTTAATCCATTGGCTATCTTGTTATTTTTACTCATCGTTAGTCCGTGGCTCTACTTAGTACAAAGTAAATATCCTCAATTTTTACACTATTTTTTTATTGATCAACAATTTAATCGTTTTAGTTCAAAAGAGTTTAATAACAAACAGCCATGGTGCTTCTATCTGATGATTTTATTTGTCAGTTTTTTACCATGGCTTTTTGCGAGTAGATTTACGTCTATAAAAACCATTTTTAAAGATTACAAATCATGCTCTTTACTTGCCCTATTTGTATGGTGGTTTGTTTCTGTTACGGTTTTCTTCTCTATTCCGCCTTCTAAGCTAGCAGGCTATATTTTACCTGCTGTTCCGCCTCTTGCCATTTTCTTCTCGCTTGTGATGAATAAGGTTCTTGAAAGCAGTAATAAAACCAGATTGCAGACTTGGGGTATTCCTGTATTTACTGTACTTGTTGGAATTGGCGTTAGTGCAACACCACATTTTATTCGTGCACATCAGCCTTTTTTCCAAAACCAAGCCATATTTATTTATCTCATTGGTGCCTTATTAATTGTGCTTCCACTTGTGTTAGTTGGGCTATATAAAAAACAGAAATTGAACTATTTGACTTATATTTTTATAAGTTTAATTGTTCTATGTAGTGCAGTCCCATTTGCTGTTCGTATTTTAGATACCAAAAACAATGTAGGCCAAACAGATTTTGCTGAGTACATTGCCCCATCTACAAAAATCGTTTTCTACGATTATTATTTCTATGATGTTCCATTCCTTTTACAACTTAAGCACCCTGTTTATATCGTAAACCAATGGGATACTGTGCATTCAGATAGTGCCTCTTTAGAAATTAAAGATGGTTTGTTATTTGAACCGCAACTCAAAAAGTACTTGTGGAGCGAACAGCAGCTTCAAGATGCTCTAATGCAAAAACAAGATCTGATCGTGGTAAGTCAACCTCATAATTTTGCAACTAAAGACCCGTCAGTAAAAACTTTGCATTACAGAAACTATGATGTATTTATTTTCCATCCCTCGAAATAAACCAGAAATAAAAAAGGAAGCCGAAGCTTCCTTTTTTATTTTAAAACGTTTTACTCTTCAGAAGTATCTTCATTATTAGATACAGCTTCTTCGCTATCAGTTTCAGTCGTATCTACTTCACCTTCAAGAAGTTCTTCTTCGTCTTCTACAGCTTCAATTGAAACTACGCCAACAAGCGTTTCTTCTTCGCTTAAACGGATCAGACGAACACCTTGAGCATTACGGCCTGTCATTGCAACTTCTGCAGCACGCGTACGAACAAGCGTACCACCATCAGAAATTAATAATAACTCTTTGGTTTCATCAATAGAAACTGCACCAACTAGCTCACCGTTACGTTCACTTGTCTTGATCGCAATAACACCCTTACCACCACGTTTTTTGGTCGGGAAGTCATTTACTGGAGTACGTTTACCATAACCGTTGGCACTCGCACACAGTACTTCACCTGTTTCAGGTACAACAACAAGCGATACGATGCGACTTACTAGACTTGAATCTGCTGAGTCATCATTATCATCTGAATCATCATTTTCTACATCTGCATCTTCTTCACTTAAGGTGCTGCTTGCAAAGCTTACACGCATACCACGTACACCTTTCGCTGTACGACCCATTGCACGTACGTCAGTTTCAGCAAAACGAATTGCTTTACCTTCGTTAGAGAACAACATGATTTGCTGATTACCATCAGTAATCGCAACACCAATTAAGGTATCTTCTTCATTAAGTTCAATAGCACGCAGACCATTTGAACGAATGTTTGCAAATTGTTCTAACTCAACACGCTTAACTGTACCAGAAGCTGTCGCCATAAACACATAGTGGTTTTCCGGGAACTCGGTTAACGGCAAGATTGCGGTTACGGTTTCTGTTGCATCTAGAGGTAACAAGTTCACGATTGGACGGCCTTTTGCCCCACGTGATGCTTGAGGAACTTCAAATACTTTCAGACGGTACACTTTACCCACATTGGTAAAGCAAAGTACGGTCGCATGGTTCGATGCCACAATCAGATGTTGAATAAAGTCATCATCTTTCATTGAGGTTGCAGACTTACCACGTCCACCACGGCGCTGTGCCTGATAGTCTGAAAGAGGTTGAGTTTTTGCATAACCCGTTTGCGAAACCGTTAATACCACTTGCTCTTCAGGAATTAAATCTTCACGGCAGAAATCCACACGAGATTCAACAATTTCGGTACGACGTGCATCGCCATATTGTTGTAAAACTTGTGCCAACTCTTCGCGAATAACACCCATTAACAAGTTAAAGTCATTTAAAATTGCAGTAAGTTCAGCAATTTGACCTAAAATTTCAGTATATTCCGCATGTAACTTGTCTTGTTCAAGACCAGTTAAACGGTGTAAACGTAATTCTAAAATTGCGCCTACTTGTGTTGGTGACAGACGGTAAATTGAATCACTTAAACCAAATGGACGATTTGGATCTTCACCTTCAATTTCATCTGGGCGAACAGAAATTGCACCAGCTTTTTCAAGTAGTGCAACAACGCCACCACCTGCCCACTCACCCGCAAGTAAACGCTCACGCGCTTCAGCAGGGTTTGCAGAAGTTTTGATGGTTTCAATAATTTCATCAATATTGGCTAAGGCAACTGTCAAGCCTTCCAAGATATGACCACGTTCACGTGCTTTACGTAATTCGAACATGGTACGGCGTGTCACAACTTCTTGGCGGTGACGAATAAATGCCGCAATAATATCTTTTAGATTCATCAATTTTGGTTGTCCATTGTCTAGACAAACCATGTTGATGCTGAATGAGTTTTCAAGCTGGGTATTTAAGAATAAGTTATTTACAACGACTTCTGCGTTTTCACCGCGTTTCAAGTCAATTGCAATACGCATACCTTCTTTATCAGACTCATCACGAAGTTCTGAAATACCTTCAAGCTTTTTCTCTTTTACTAACTCGGCAATACGTTCAATAACTCTTGCTTTGTTTACTTGATATGGAATTTCAGTAAAGACGATGGTTGTACGACCTGTCTTTTCATCTTCTTCGAAATGGTATTTACCACGAATGTGTAAACGACCTTTACCGGTACGGTAGGCATCAACAATACCTGATTTACCGTAAATAATACCGCCTGTAGGGAAGTCAGGACCAGTAATGTATTCCATCAATCCTTCAATCGAGATATTCGGATTGTCAGCATAAGCCAAACAAGCATTCACAACTTCTGTCATGTTGTGTGGTGCCATGTTAGTTGCCATACCTACAGCAATACCAGCAGCACCGTTAATTAATAAGTTTGGAACACGTGTCGGAAGTACTTCAGGGATACGTTCCGAACCGTCGTAGTTATCTTCCCAGTCAACTGTGTCTTTTTCTAAATCTGCAAGAAGCTCATGTGCCAGCTTAGTCATACGGACTTCGGTATAACGCATTGCCGCAGCGCTATCACCATCGATCGAACCGAAGTTACCCTGACCATCAACCAATAAATAACGTAAGCTAAAGTCTTGAGCCATACGAACAATGGTTTCATAAACAGCTGAGTCACCATGCGGGTGATATTTACCGATTACGTCCCCAACGCGAGCAGATTTCTTGTAGGCTTTGTTATAGTCATTGCCCAATTCGTGCATGGCATAAAGCACACGACGGTGAACAGGTTTAAGACCGTCTCTCACATCCGGCAATGCACGAGATACAATTACACTCATCGCGTAATCTAAATATGAATGCTTGAGTTCGTCCTCAATGGCAATCGGTCGGATTTCCGATACGCTCATGCATACTCCTTCTTACAGATAGATATTTCTATCCGTTTATATGTCTTGATCTTGCAAAAAATTTAGTTCCGGAAAGTGAACTAAAATCGAAAAAAATATAGCTGTATACTATAGCATAAAAGCGCTCTGTAATGTGCGGAATCTACACTGCCAATCTGGTGATATTTGTATAATTTAATTGCATATTATTCTTCTCTTTTAGCTGCAATCATTATCTTCATGCCTAATCAAAACTATGTGAATTTTATTTTATAAAAATCAAACATCCAAAGCATAAATTTTCTAATTTTTACTTCTAACTTCAGACTGTAAAACAAAAAACCCCTAGTTCAAAACTAGGGGTTTTTAACTTTAATCAATAAAGATTAAAGCTTAGATACCAACTCTGGCACTACAGCGTTCAAATCACCAACTAACCAGTAGTCAGCAACGCTGTTGATTGGCGCTTCTTCGTCTTTGTTGATAGCAACAATAACTTTAGAATCTTTCATACCAGCCAAGTGCTGGATCGCACCAGAAATACCTACAGCAATGTAAAGCTCAGGTGCAACGATTTTACCAGTTTGACCAACTTGGAAGTCGTTAGGTACGAAGCCTGCATCAACTGCTGCACGTGAAGCACCTTGTGCTGCACCAAGCTTGTCAGCTAATGGGTCAAGTACTTTGTGGTAGTTCTCACCAGAACCTACACCACGACCACCAGATACAACAATACGAGCAGCTGTTAATTCTGGACGATCAAGTTTAACGATTTCTTCAGATACAAACTTAGAAACACCAGCATCTTTTACTTCGCCAACTGTTTCAACAGCAGCTGAACCACCTTCCGCAGCAACTGGATCAAATGCCGTACCACGAACAGTACCAACAATGATTGCTTCGTCAGATTGAACAGTTGCAATTGCGTTACCAGCGTAGATTGGACGCTTGAATGTGTTAGCCGATTCAACAGAAATAATGTCTGTGATCATGCTTACATCAAGAAGCGCAGCAACGCGTGGAAGAATGTTCTTACCAGTTGTAGTAGAAGCAGCTAAAACGTATTTGTAACCTTTAGCCAAGTCAGCAACTAAGCCAGCTACGTTTTCAGCTAATTGGTTTGCATAAGCAGCGTTGTCAGCAAGTAATACTTTGCTCACACCAGCAACTTTAGCAGCAGCGTCAGCAACTGCTTGAGCGCCTGAACCAGCAACTAATACAGTAATATCACCACCGATTTTTTGAGCTGCAGCAACAACGTTTAAAGTAGCACCGTTAAGTGTCTGGTTGTTGTGATCAGCGATAACTAAAATACTCATGATTTTATCCTTCCGTATTAGATCACTTTCGCTTCATTTTTCAATTTTTCAACAAGCTCATCTACAGATTTCACTTGTACACCAGCTTTACGTTCTGCAGGCGCTTCAACTTTAATCGTTTTAAGCTTAGTACCAGCTGTAACACCGTAATCAGCAGGAGATTTAGTATCAAGCGGTTTTTTACGAGCTTTCATGATGTTAGGCAATGCAGCATAACGTGGCTCGTTTAAACGCAAGTCAGTTGTAATGATTGCAGGAAGTGCAAGTTCAACAGTTTGTAAACCACCGTCGATTTCACGAGTCACTTGTACTTTACCGCCATCCACTTTCACTTCAGAAGCAAACGTACCTTGACCAGCGCCTAATAATGCACCAAGCATTTGACCTACTTGGTTAGAGTCATCATCAATTGCTTGTTTGCCAAGAAGGATAAGTTCTGGTTTTTCAGCGTCAACAACACCTTTTAAGATTTTAGCAACTTCTAGAGCGCCAATTTCGTCAGTAGTTTCAACTAAAATACCGCGGTCTGCACCCAAAGCCATTGCAGAACGGATTTGTTCTTGAGCTTCTTTAGGACCAATAGAAACAACAACGATTTCTGATACTGTTCCTTTTTCTTTTAAGCGAACCGCTTCTTCCACTGCGATTTCACAAAATGGGTTAATTGACATTTTAACGTTGGTAAGGTCAACCCCACTATTGTCCGGCTTAACACGAACTTTAACGTTGGCATCAACCACACGTTTTACAGCAACAAGAGCCTTCATGTAATCCTCGGCTGTTCTAGCAAAAGTAAATGTTGAGAAAAGTATATTAACTCTTCGATTAAAATTTTTTAGGTACCCTATCTTGCAATGTGTTTGGCATTTCGGTCAAGTCACAATTTTCTGGAACGGGGCAAAAAAAATGAAATCATCAGTTCATAAAAAAATTTTTATACATATCTAACTCCTATTTTATTCTTTTTAAAGTCTATTTTATACATTGATTTTTATTATCTTTTTATCTTATTTACCTTATTAGTCAGAAGGATAAGACTCTCAAAAATGAATCAAAATTTATAGTTTTTAGACTATATATGCCGACAAAATGTGCAAAGATCAAAATGGTCAATTGGGTAATTTCATCGATTTCCTTTAAACAAATTTGTAAAAAAATACAAATGATCTCTACATTCTTCTTTTTTAACCCAGCTAAAGCGGCTTAATGCTTGGTGGCTCGTGGATGGGCCTGATCGTACACTTGGGCCAAATGATCAAAATCAATATGTGTATAAATTTGAGTAGTCGATAAATTGCTATGACCTAACATTTCTTGAACTGAGCGTAAATCACCACTACTTGATAACATATGGCTAGCAAAACAATGTCGAAGTAAATGTGGGTGTAAGTCGACATTTACACCCGCTCTTTGTGCCTGAAGTTTTACACGCTTTTCAATTTGCCTAGGAGTTAATGCACTGCCTCGCTGTGAAATGAAAACGGAAGCATTTTGGTCAAAATGGCCTTTCCAGATGTTATAAATTTTTAGCCAATTCAATAAGCTTTCTTTTGCCTTTTTCCCAAACGGTACAATACGGGTTTTATTACCTTTACCTGTAATACGAACGAGTTGACGATTAAAATCAATATCTTTAATCGTTAAGCCTTGCAGTTCAGCGAGCCGTAAACCACTTGAGTACAGTAGTTCTAACATGGCTTTATCTCTTAACCAAAGCTGCTGATCAATTGGTTTTTCAGGCATGGGTTGATCTAAAATTTGATTAACCGTTTCTATGTCAATCATGCCCGGTAAAGGTCTAGGCTGACGTTTCAATTTAAAATCGTCAGTAGGATTAATTTCTAGGTATTTGCCCTGTTCAGCCCACTTCATAAACTGACGAATAGAAGTAAGATGACGTTGCATGCTACTTGAACTTAACTGATCTTGCTCAACACGTTGAGCCAAATATTCACGTAAATCTGAAGCTTCAACATTTCTTAAATCAACTTTTTTAAGCTCACAAAACTCAAGGAAGCTTTTAACATCTCGCTCATAAGCGGTAATTGTATGCTCAGACTGGTTTTGAATTTTTCTTTCTTTTAACCACATTGAGAGCAGTTGTAATGCAAAATCCAAATTGCTCTCCATTTATTTGCCCATTTTTTTGAGTGTACCAAAAACTATTTAATCAGGAAAATTTGATATCGCACAGCATAATGAATCTAACTTATATATTACAATTTATACTAAGTATCCGTTGGACCTTACACCATGACCGCCATACTCATTCCTTATTTAATTGCAATTACTTTACTTACCCTTACCCCTGGTTTAGATACAACTTTAATTATTCGTACTGCAACACTTGAAGGAAAATCTAAAGCGTTTCAAGCAGCTATAGGAATTAGTCTTGGCTGCATTGCTTGGGGAATTGTCGTGGCATGCGGTCTAGGTGCCCTACTGATGGCATCCGACTTAGCATTCAATATATTGAAATGGATGGGCGCCGCTTATTTAGCATGGCTGGGTTTAAATATGATTTTAAAACCTCGTAGTCAGCTCGCAGATATACAAGAAAGTAATTCAAATCGCTCTACTTCAGAGAATTGGTTTATTAAAGGTTTCTTTGGCAACTTACTCAATCCAAAAGTTGGTATTTTTTATATTTCATTTCTTCCCCAGTTCATTCCAGCGCAAGCATCGGCTGTTACTTGGGTAATGGGGCTAGTAATGATTCATGTGGTGATTGGCGTGTTATGGTCAAGTCTATTAATTCTGGCTATGCAGCCACTTTCGCGCTATCTAAAGCAACCCAAGTTTGTAAAATATATGGACCGAATTACGGGCAGTATTTTTGTTCTATTCGCTTTGAAATTGGCGTTGAGTAAAAGGTAATAAAATCAAAAAATATTGTACATATAAAAGAAAGCCTCTTTTATCACTTTACAGATGAAAAGAGGCTTCTATTTAGGCCATGCGATTAACCTTGGAAATAACGTAAATCCAAACGTCCATCATATACATGAGTTGTTGGACCAGTCATCCAGACCACATCGCCTTCTTGCCATTCAATTTGTAGCTTACCACCAGCAAGTTCAACTTCTACAGAGTTCGCAAGTAGACCACGGCGCATGCCACTTACCGCAGCGGCACATGCTCCTGTACCACACGCTAGTGTTTCACCCACACCACGTTCAAATACACGTAAGCGAACATGTTTGTTATCAATCACTTGCATGAAACCAGCATTAACGCGCTCAGGGAAACGTTTATGTGATTCAACTTGCGGACCAATACCAGCTACATCAGCAGTTAGTACATCTGGAACTATAGTGACCGCGTGTGGGTTACCCATGTTCACAACATCAATACTAATGTTTTGGTCATTTGCCAGCTCAAGGGTATATAAAGCTTCTGGCTCTTCGGCAACAAATGGAATTTCATTTGGCAGAAACTTTGGGTAACCCATATTTACACGCACCCAACCATTTTGCCCAAGCTCTGGCTTTACAATACCCGCTTTGGTTTGTACGGTAATGTTGGTTTTATTAGTTAAATGACGTTCGTGGACAAAACGGGCAAAACAACGCACACCATTACCACATTGCTCAACCTCAGAACCATCTGCATTGAAAATACGGTATTTAAAATCAGCTTCGGGTACATCTGGTGGTTCAACAATTAAAAGCTGATCAAACCCCACACCAAAGTGTCGGTCTGCCAAACGTTGAATTGTTGCAGTATCTAAATAAGCTCTTTGGCTAATTAGATCAACCACCATGAAATCATTGCCTAAACCATGCATTTTGGTAAATTCTAATAACATCTCATTTACTCCTCAGGCAATAAACGTTCTTTTTCCCAAAGCGACTCAACCGTTTCACGTTCACGAATTAAATAGCTTTTTTCACCTGATACCATGACTTCTGCTGCACGGCCACGCGTGTTGTAATTTGAGCTCATGACAAAACCATAAGCCCCGGCACCCAGTACAGTCAACAAGTCATTTTCTTGTAATGCGAGTGAGCGGTCTTTACCAATGAAATCACCTGTCTCACAAATTGCACCAACTAAATCCCAAGTTTTTTCTTCGGTATCTGTACGTGGTACAACAGGTTGAATATCCATCCAAGCTTCATATAAAGCAGGACGAATTAAATCATTCATTGCTGCATCAATAATCGCAAAGTTACGATGCGTCGTTGGTTTAAGCAAATCAACTTTGGTTAAAAGTACACCTGCATTTGCACTGATGCTACGACCCGGCTCCATATAAACTTTCAAGCCTAATCTTTCTAAAGCCGGCTTCATAGAGTTTGCATATTCTTCAACACTTGGCGGTGTTTCATCTTTATAACAAACCCCTAAACCACCACCAATATCAATATGTTTCAGACTAATACCTAGTTTTTTCAACTCATCAATCATCACAATGACACGGTCTAAAGCATCAACAAATGGTTTAGTTTCAGTGAGCTGTGAACCAATGTGACAATCAATACCTACGATTTCAAGGTTAGGTAAAGATGCAGCATATTGATAAGTTTCATAAACTGCATCACTTGGAATACCAAATTTATTTTCTTTTAATCCTGTTGAAATATAAGGATGCGTTTTTGCATCGACATCAGGATTTACACGTAAAGAAATAGGCGCTTTTTTGCCTAGGCGAGCTGCTACTTTTTGAATACGGTCCAACTCTGCATAAGACTCGACATTAAAACAGGCAATCCCTACATTTAATGACGTTTCAATATCAGCTTCAGTTTTACCTAAACCTGAAAAAACAATTTTAGAAGCATCGCCACCTGCTTTTAAAACACGTGCTAGCTCACCACCAGACACAATGTCAAAACCCGCACCAAGTTTTGCCAAGACATTAAGAACAGCTATATTGGAGTTCGACTTCACCGCAAAACAGATTTGATGATCAATAAAGTCAAAGGCACGATCCATATCTAAATAATGTTTTTCAAAAGCTGCTTTTGAATAAACATATAACGGTGTGCCAAATTGCTGCGCAAGCTGCTCTAGAGAACATTGCTCTGCATGCAATACTCCATTAATGCGGGTGAAACTCATGAAGGTGTCCTTATTTCAAAGCTTAAGGTGATGTAGTTTGTGGTTGAGCGGCTGATGATTCGACTGACTGTTCAGCCTGTTCATCTTGTTTCTGTTCTTTATTACGATAGAGTAAGTATTTTGCACGTTTGTCATAATTTGGATCAGAAGGTAGCTGCAATGCTCCTGACTGACCGCAAGCGCTAAGCAAAATACTGCTGCTCAATAAACTGATGAGGCAAATGACACGACGCATCTGAGCACCTGATTTAAACAATTCGATGCAGTATACCGTGATCAGGCAAGCGGCTAAAGAGTAAACTTGAATAGAAAAACAATATGCATAAAAAACGCCAGCTTTTCAGCCAGCGTTTGATCATAACCAAATAAATTTAATTATTTTTTATGACGTGGTTTATAGAAGAAGAAATAACCAATGATCAAAATAACAAACCAAATTGGGCTGACTTTAAGCGCTTTAAAAGTGTCTGGCTCTAAAGACAATACGTAAATCATACCAATAAAGAAAATAATCGTGATCCAACATGTAAATAAGCCACCCGGCAATTTAAATGTTGATTTGGCATGCAGTTCAGGACGCGTGGTGTAATAACGGATGTAACTCCAGATAATAAGCAACCACACGCAGATGAAGAGAATCGTTGAAAGTGTTGTTGCAAGCGTAAATGCTTCAACT
Organism: Acinetobacter sp. AKBS16; assembly: GCF_002899995.1. Classification (NCBI taxonomy): domain Bacteria; kingdom Pseudomonadati; phylum Pseudomonadota; class Gammaproteobacteria; order Moraxellales; family Moraxellaceae; genus Acinetobacter; species Acinetobacter sp. AKBS16. Next base: position 45,238 of record NZ_POYH01000010.1, read on the forward strand.
GTATTTGGTACAAAATACTGTAATGCTGCACCTAACAATAAACATGCAGCAGAGAAATACAATGCATTTGCCGGTACTGCACGTCTGTTCAGCTTACCAAAAGCTTTTGGCCCCTGATCTTCACGAGATAAACCAAACAACATACGACTTGTTGAGAATACACCACTGTTCATGGATGACATGACTGATGACAATACCACCAAGTTCATCAAAATCGCGGCTGCCGCTACCCCTGCTTGACTAAACAGGTTTACAAATGGACTGATCGCCGGATCAATTCTGTTCCATGGTGTTACTGACATTACAATGAGTAGCGCCAATACATAGAAAATAATGATACGGATTGGAATTGAGTTAATCGCTTTAGGCAAATTACGCTCAGGGTCTTTAGTTTCCGCGGCTGTTGTTCCCACAAGTTCAACACCCACGAAAGCAAAAATTGCAATCTGGAAACCAGCCAAGAAGCCATGCACACCTGTTGGGAAGAAACCGCCATTTGCCCAAAGATGAGTAAATGAAGCGACTTCACCTGTAGTAGACGTAAAGCCTGTAAAGATCATCCACAGACCCACTGCAATTAAAATAATAATCGCAAGGATTTTAATAAGTGCAAACCAGAACTCTAATTCACCAAACAATCGAACTGTTAATAAGTTCAATCCCATAATGAACACAATCGCGGCAACACTAATCATTGCGCCTTCAACAGGCGAGAAAGGTAAGCCATTATTGAAGAACTGTAAGTAATAAATAATTGCAGACAGATCGGCGATACCAATCGTGATCCAACACAACCAGTAGGTCCAACCCACGAAGTAACCAGCCCATGGGCCAATTAAATCGGTAGAAAAATCAATAAATGATTTATAGGTTAAATTTGACAGAAGAAGTTCGCCAAGCGCACGCATGACAAAAAACACCATCAAACCAATAATCATATAAATAAATAAGATAGAAGGTCCGGCAAGACTAATTGTTTTACCTGAACCCATAAATAATCCGGTACCGATGGCACCACCAATCGCGATCAGCTGTAAATGCCGATTAGAGAGACTACGATGGAGCTCACCTTGTTCATGAGGGTCGCTCAGATTTTGATTCGACATTTTATGAATACACTCCAGTAATTTTTTTAGTCCGTTAGCTAAAATCAAATCAAAAAGACGATATCGCACCATTTGCAGGTATCTTTTAAATGTATATTTTTTTGACAACTTTTCAGCTAACCAATTTTTGTCTGTATTGCTGATAATTTCAAGATACATACAATTAAATCCGATAATACGCACAAGAACCTAGCAATACAACGCACTTTTCAGTCTAAAATTAAGACTTGAACCACTTTGATTTTTAAATTAAAAAGCCATATCAATTGATCAACTTTTTAACTACCAATTCCCTCTCGAGCTTCTAATACTTTCTCGAAATTTGACTGACTACTACGTTATCTCTCTATTTTTAAAACATGACATTTACTCTTTAATTTTGCTCACCGAAGCTTAAGCAAAATGTATTCCATATCGATTAAGTTCTCTATTGGGCTTTTTGCTATACTCTGCTTTTAATGATTATGAAGTTATCTCACTGAAGTCGAATATGAGCAAAGTCAAAACCGTTTACCGTTGCGAGCAATGTGGTGCCGATCATCTAAAATGGGCAGGTCAATGTTCAGAGTGTGGTGAATGGAATTGTCTTAATGAAGTCAAACTAGAACCCACTACTGCTCATCGTGCACGTCCTAAAGTTGGGGGTTATGCGGGTCAAGTCGCCAATATTACAACGCTTAATAAAGTCTCTGTTTCTCATGAAACCCGTTTACCAACAGGTATTAGCGAATTTGACCGCGTACTTGGCGGTGGCTTGGTGACAGGTTCTGTAGTACTCATTGGTGGTGACCCGGGTATTGGTAAATCGACCATTCTTTTACAAACAGCAACTCACATGGCAAGTGCAAAAAGTTCTGCGCTTTATATTACGGGTGAGGAATCGCTGTCACAGGTTGCCTTACGTGCCCAACGCCTTGACCTACCAACAGACCAGTTAAAAGTCATGGCTGAAACTTGTGTCGAACGCATTTGTGAAGTTTTAGAACAAGAACGTCCTGTTGTCGCAATTTTGGACTCTATCCAAACGCTTTACACAGAAACGCTTCAATCTGCGCCAGGGGGGGTTTCACAAATTCGTGAATCTGCTGCGTTATTAACCCGTTATGCAAAAAATAGTGGCACGGCGCTATTTATTGTTGGTCACGTGACCAAAGAAGGTGCATTGGCAGGTCCTCGTGTTTTAGAACACATGGTGGACTGCGTACTTTACTTTGAAGGCCAATCAGACTCACGTTATCGAATGATTCGTGCAGTGAAAAACCGTTTTGGTGCAGTCAATGAGCTTGGCGTATTTGGCATGACCGATAAAGGCTTACGTGAAGTGGCTAACCCTTCTGCTATCTTTTTAAGTCGTTATGACGAAGCCATTCCCGGTTCAATTGTCATGATCAGCCGTGAAGGAACTCGCCCGCTTTTAGTTGAAGTTCAGGCTTTAGTCGATGATGCTCAAGGACAACCAAGACGTGTTGCACTTGGTCTTGAACAAAACCGTTTAAACATGCTGCTTGCTGTTATGCATCGTCATGGTGGTGTACAAACCACTGGACAAGACGTGTATGTCAATATTGTAGGTGGTTTAAAAATTACCGAAACAGGTTCGGACTTGGCTGTTTTACTTGCATGTGCTTCGAGTTTACGAACAAAAGCCTTACCTCAGCAGCTTGCAGTTTTTGGTGAAGTTGGTCTTTCAGGTGAAATCCGACCTGTACCTAATGGTCAGGAACGTTTAAAAGAAGCAGCAAAACATGGCTTTAAATACGTCATCTTACCAAGAGGTAACGCCCCGCAAAAAGCAATTCCGGGCGTACAAGTGATTGCAGTTGCCCGCCTGCATGAAGCCTTGACTGAGGCGATGCAACTTAGTGATGAATTGACATAAAAAAACATACTTTTAAGGTTGAAATTTAGAGTAAATACCTGCATAAATACTATTACAAATTAACTTTAAACAGGAATTTCCTATGGAAGTACACCAGCGTGGCTTGATTACCGGTATTTTAATGGCTGCTTTAGCAATTTCTCCGCTTGCTGAAGCTAAACGTGCAGGTGGTGGTAAAAGCCACGGTATGGCACGTTCTACTACTTCAAGCCAGTCTTATCAACAACCTCGTCAAGTGACTCCAGTTCAACAACCTGCTACAGCACCTCAGAGATCTGGTCCGGGTGTTGGTTCAATGGTTGCCGCTGGTGTGGCTGGTGCTGCCGTAGGTGCTGTTGCAGCAAATGCTTTAGCAGATGACAAATCAACATCAGCTGAACACCAAGTAACTCAACCGGGTAATGAACAAGCTGTTCAAGCCCAAGAAGAGAAAAAAGGTGGTATCCCTGGCTGGCTTTGGGTCTTACTTGCAGCCGCTGTAGCTTTCTTTGTATTCCGTAAATTGGGATCAAAAAAAAAATTAGCAGCTAATAATCCTTATGCACCAAATAATGGCGGTCAAAACCCATTTGGCCGCTCGGCAGCTCCAACCAATACAGGTGACAATACCAATATCTTTGGTCAATCTGTAGGTGGCGGTGCAGCAACTCAAGCTCCTTTTGGTAGCGCAACGACGAATAGCGGTAACCAATTACCAGATGGTAGTGAGCCTGCTTCTTTCTTACGCGTTGCCCGTCAGCGTTTTAACCACATTCAATCAATCAATAGTGCAAGTAACATTGAAGAAATTCGTCGTTACTTAACCCCTGAACTTTACAACTCTATGTATAACGACATCATGGAGAACCAAGATCAGGACGTTGCTGAGTTTAGTAACTTAAATGCAATGGTTGTAGACAGTGCGACTGAAAATGGTCAATACATTGTGAGCGTACGTTTCACAGGTACAGTAAGTGAAGATTTAAACAGCTTGCCACAGCCATTTACTGAAATCTGGCACTTTGTAAAACCTGTTGGTTCACAGCAAGATTGGGTTGTTGCAGGTATTCAACAAGCCTAACTTAAATAAGTTCTAAATAAAAAAGCCACATTATTGTGGCTTTTTTATTTCGTTGTTTTCAGGCAATTTCGGCTGGAAAAGCAATGACTTTTTCAATTTTAAGTTGATCGGTTGCAACCATGAGTAATCGATCAATTCCCAAAGCGATCCCTGAACATTCAGGCATATGAGGCAATGCTGCTAACAAGTGCTCATCTAATGGCATGATATGAAGTCCTTGTTTAGCTCGCTCTGCATTATCTGCTTCAAAGCGAGAACGTAACACGTCTGAATCGAGCAATTCATCGTAAGCATTGGCTAGCTCTAAGCCTTCGATATAAACCTCAAAACGCGCTGCAACCTCTTCCCCATCTTCATCTAATTTCACTTTTGCCAAAGATGCCATTTCTGGAGGAAAGTCAGTTAAAAAGACAGGTGCATCAAACCCTAAACTTGGTTCAACAAAATGAGAAAACAACAAATCCATATAAGCTAAACGGTCATCGCCCAAGTCGAGATTTAACCCAACACGATTTGCTGTGTCTTTAAGTTGCTTCAAAGTTGCTTGCAACGGGTTAATATCTAAACGGTCCTGAAAGGCATGCTTATAGCTCAAAATAAATGGACGAACTTCGCCAAAACGATGCTGCAAACAGGTTTGTAATAAATCAGCTGTTTCATACATTAACGCTTTTAAGTCCAGACCCGGACGGTACCATTCAAGCATGGTAAATTCACTGTTGTGTTTGCGCCCGTGCTCATCGTCTCGGAAAACCTTACAGATTTGATAAATCGGTCCGCTGCCACTTGCCAGTAGACGTTTCATGGCAAATTCAGGCGAAGTCTGTAAATACTGAGTCTGCAATTTGCCATTGATATGACGTAAAGCCTGAACCGAGGCTAAATGTACGTCAGTCACACCTGCTTGTGAAACCACGGGTGTTTCAACTTCCATGACACCACGTTCTGCAAAAAACTGACGGATTTGAGTATAAAGCTTGGCACGAGCCTTTAAAGCATCAATTGAACAAGTAGGTTGATAACTTAAACTCATGCCTGTGGTCCCCCGTGAGCTGCCCATTCACGGCGCAGCGGATAATTCTTACGTAATAAATCAAATGCTTTTTGCTCTACCTTGCCCTCTTTAACACAGGCACGGATGTTGGCATCATCTTGAGCAATATCATAAATTTGAGATATTTTTTGCTTTAGCACTGCTTTTAAATCATGTCCTGAAAAATAGTCTTCACATGCAGGCAACTGGGTTTCGAAACGCTTATTAATGTCATATCCAAATTTTTGACCAAACGCTTCATAAATCATTTGCGTACCACGCGCTTTTCCTTCCAAGCTATAACCCGCAATATGCGGTGTCGCCAAAGCCAACATATTTAAAAGCTCTTCAGATATCACTGGCTCATGCTCAAATACATCGAGCACCACTTTACGCTGGGTACGTTGAATATCTTCAATTAAAGCGGCTTCTTTTACGACCGGGCCGCGTGCACTATTAATCAAAATTGTGTCAGGTTGAAGCGCTGCAAAAGCTTTTTCGTCAAACAGATGATACGTCGCATGTTCGCCTTTTTTGGTCAGCGGCACGTGAATTGAAACTGCATTGGCTTGTTGCAACAAGGCTTGAAAGCTTACATTTTCAATTGAATCTAACTGTACAAAGGGGTCGAAGCCAATCACTTTCCAACCAAGCAACTGAGCCATATAAGCCAAGCGCTTACCGACATTGCCAAGACCCACAATGCCTAGCGTAAATTTTTCTTGTTGTTCTAAAAGGCTAGCATCTAAATGCAGTAAAGCTGTAATCACATATTCAGCAACCGCCTGTGCATTACAACCTGCGGCATTGGCCCATGTAATGCCATGCTTTTCTAAAGCTTGAATATCTAAATGATCAGTCCCGATTGTGGCACTACCCACATATTTTAGGGCGGTATTTTGAATTAAACTTTCATTTACTGCGGTGACTGAACGGACCAATAAAGCTTCAGCATCTTGTACGTCTGTATGCGTTAAGGTGCGCCCTGCTTTATGTTGAATATCGCCAAACTCTGAAAAAAAGTAATCGGTAAACGCCAAATTTTCATCTGCGACGATTTTCATGGTCTGCAACCCATAGCTTATAAAAACGTTATTATCCTTTGAGTTGTGGCAAAGTACAATGTTAAGGGTATTAAATTAGTACAGGGTTTCAAGACTCAGTTCACTTACAAACCACCGCCAAAATAAAAGTAAGCCATCACAGCAAGTGTGAGCCAAATTAAAATAATAAGTACGGCAACCAAATAGTTTTTTGGCCGCTTTTCATGTTCATCTAGCCATTCTTTAGCTTGTTGTTCAGCATCGAAAATGACTTGTTGAGGCGTAAAACGAACTGCTAACCAAATCAGTATGGGTAAAATAACCGCATCATCAATAAAGCCTAAAATAGGAATAAAGTCTGGAATTAAGTCGATTGGACTAAACGCATAAGCCACCGCCACCACAGCAATAATTTTGGGTAACCACGGCATTTGAGGATGCCTTGAGGCAAACCAAAGCATAATAATTTGTTTTTTTAGACGTTTTGCCCATTCTTTTATTGATTGTACCCAAGACATTTGGACAGACTCTGAACCTTTAGAATTTTATAATAATCTATAAAAACTAACCTTAGCTTAAAAGTGAAAGGAATATCGAATGAACCCAGCCCTAATTCCTTCACATTAAAAGATATATTTTATATTTCCGTATATAAAACAAATCCATCGCCCCTGCAAAAGCTTGCCAAAGTGAGGCCCGATTGCTTGGCTAACTGAATAGCCATACTGGTAGGCGCTGAAATTGAAGCAAGCAAGCCAATATTGAGCTGAGCACATTTTCGTATCAGTTCATAACTTGCCCGACTGGTCATCACCACAAAACCCAAACTGGTGTCGCAGTTTTCTTGCGCTAAATAACCGAGCAATTTGTCTAAGGCGTTATGGCGGCCAACATCTTCAAATAAAGCCACGATTTGACCGTCAACTACCCACGCTGCAGCATGCGCCCCACCCGTTAAAGCAGTAATTTCTTGTTGAGTTTTTAAATGGGAAATAGCACTCGGAATTTGCTCAAGCCATATTTTTGATGCATGCGTTGTAATTTTTGGCACGTCTAACTGAAACTGCTCTAAGCTTTCAATTCCACATAAACCGCACCCTGTACGACCGACCATCATACGGCGGTGTTCCTTTAAGGCAGCGAACGCTCTCGATGAAATGGTCATTTCCACCGTAATGCCTAATTCATTTTGATGCACATCAAGGGCATAGAGCTCTTTTAAGCCAGTTAAAATTCCTTCCGAAAGACTAAAACCTTTAGCAAATAAATCGACATCGGTCGGTGTCGCCATCATCACCGCATGCGAAATACCGTTATATACCAAGGCAATTGGGTACTCTTGCACAATATGATCTAAGACATTTTCAGATTCGGTTTTGTTAAACCGCTGTACTGGCAATGTTTCAACCCCATAAGCATGTGGTGTCAAAATTATTTCCTTTACTTCAAAATGGCGCTTGTTTAGAGCGCCTTTTGCTTAAATTTCATTTTAAAAAATCAGATTCACTTAAAGACTGCTAACTTTCTTATTGGCATCTTCAGGGTCAACGGCTGTTGCCAAGTTAAAATGCTCTGGCGCATTTCCGGGATGTAAAATCACAGGAACACTTTTAGAAGCCGGAATCTTGGCATATTTATCATGACTGCTTAAGGCCACCAAAGGATTGGTTTCCGGATAGTAAGCCGCTAAGCTGCCTCGTGGAATGTTGTACGGCACAATACGGAAGCTGTGCACAATGCGCTTCACACCATCCGAGAAAACACTTTCAATATCAACCCACTGATTTGCTTCAAAGCCCGCTTCATCAATATCGGCTTGGTTCATAAACAACACACGGCGCTGACCAAAAACCCCACGGTAACGGTCATCCAGACCATATAAAGTGGTGTTGTATTGGTCGTGAGATCGGGTGGTCATTAAGGTATAAACCTTACTTTCGGTATATGCGGCAGCGTACTGATTTTCTTTATCCGCATAGACTTCTTCAAGTGGCGTAATTAGAAATTGCGCTTTACCACTCTTTGTATTCCAGATGTGCTGATTAGCTGGATGTTCTAAATGGAAACCGCCGGGTTTATAAACGCGTAAATTAAAATCATGGAATTCATCAAACACATCGGCAATTGAGTCACGAATGCGGTCATAGCTTTCAATGTACCATTTCCATTTAATCTGACTCTCTGGCAGCACGGCCTCAGCCATTCTTGCCACAATATCGGGTTCAGACAAAATATTTTTAGAAATTGGAGTATTACGCCCTGCCGACAAGTGGACATTACTCATTGAGTCTTCAACTGTAATAGCTTGTGGGCCATGAAGCTGCTCATCAATTTCGGTACGGCCTAAACATGGCAAAATAAGCGCATCTTTACCACACACCAAGTGGCTACGATTTAACTTGGTTGCCACATGTACGGTTAAATTACATTTTCTAAGCGCTTCTTGTGTATAAGCGGTGTCAGGTGTTGCAACGGCAAAGTTTCCGCCCAAACCAATAAAGACTCTGATATCACCTTCGGCCATGGCTTTAATGGTTTCAACCACACCATATCCATTTTTTCTTGGTGATTTAATACCAAACACACGGTCAATATTGTCGAGAAGTTTCGGGCTTGGGAGTTCATTAATGCCCATAGTGCGGTCGCCTTGCACGTTACTGTGCCCGCGAACCGGACAAAGCCCTGCACCCGGTCTACCAATTTGACCACGCGCCAACAATAAATTTGCCAGCATATGTACGTTAGCAGTTCCGTGACGATGCTGGGTAATCCCCATACCCCAACAGAAAATTGAACGCTCTGACTCTAAAAAGAGTTTAGCCAGTTTTTCTAAATGTTCAGGTGACAGACCTGAGTGCTTATAAAGATCTGCCCACTCCGTTCTTTCGACCTCAGCAATCATTTCGTCGAAACCAACGGTATTGACTGCAATAAAGTTTCGGTCAAAAACGCTTGGTTTACCTGAGGCAAGGGCCTTTTTATCCCACTCATGTAAGTGCTTTAAAATACCCAACATCAGTGCATAGTCGCCGCCAATTTTAGGCTGGAAATAATAGCGACTAATTGGCGTACTGCCATTGGTCATCATTTCAAGCGGTGCTTGCGGGTCTTGGAAACGTTCGAGACCTCGCTCTTTAATTGGGTTAATCGCAATAATGTTACCGCCGCGTTTAGACACTTCACGCAAAGTACCTAACATACGTGGATGGTTGGTGCCCGGGTTGTGCCCAAAACTAAAAATGGCGTCGGCTAAATCAAAATCTTCTAGGGTGACTGTACCCTTTCCTAAACCAATCGAGTCGAGCAAACCAACACTTGTGGTTTCATGGCACATGTTCGAGCAATCTGGAAAGTTATTTGTACCAAAGCTTCTCACAAACAATTGATATAAAAATGCTGCTTCGTTACTGGCACGGCCAGAGGTATAAAATGCCGCTTGGTCTGGATGGTCTAGCGCATGCAAATGTTGAGCGATGAGCTTAAAGGCATCGTCCCATGAAATAGGCACATATTTATCGGTTGCAGCATCATAACGAACTGGGTCTGTTAAGCGACCTAGGTCTTCTAGAAAAAAGTCACTTTGTTCTGATAACCAACTAACGGTATGACCTGCAAAATATTCAGGAGTGACGGTTTTACTAGTCGCTTCAAAGGCAACCGCCTTTGCACCATTTTCACAGAAGTTAAATGCGTGAGCATCTTTCTTTTCTGGCCATGCACAGCCGGGACAGTCAAAACCTGTAGGCTGGTTAATGTTGAGTAAGGTAATTGAACCTTTACCTAAAATATCTTGTCGCTTTAAGTTTCGAGCAACACTGAGCAGTGCGCCCCACCCGCCAGCAGGATGAGTATATGGCTCAATTCGCGCAAAACCGTTATTTTCCTGTATGTGCTTTTGTTCTTCTGAATTATCCACTTTTTCATCCTCTTATCTTTTTTACACTCAACAGGCTCAGTGAAATCACAATTTAATTATGGTTTTATCAAAGCTACCCGCTGTTTACCGATGAGTAGAGTCCACTTTTTATATTATTGCCACTATGCTAAAAGCCGGCTCAACCGTTCTTATAATATGTGCCATATTCTTTACAATTACAATAATTCAAGCCAACCACGTTATTTGCATAAAAACATACAAAACAATGATTTAAATAGATATTAATTCTATCTTTTACAGATAAAAACATTATTGGGTTTCATTTTTAACCGACTGAAAGCTTTTTAAAATTGACACTTACACGACTTTATCTATGTTTTTTTCGCATTAAGCAGTATAAAACAATTAAAAATTTATCTGCATTAGAGCATTTATGAAGGTTGTGATCGCCCCTGATTCATTTAAAGATAGCTTATCGGCTTTAAAGGTAGCTCAAGCCATTGCCCAAGGATGGCAAGCAGTATTTCCTCATGCAGAAACGATTTTGTGCCCCATGGCAGATGGCGGTGAAGGAACCATTGAAGCTGTGTTAGAAGTCTGTGATGGTCAATGGCGTGAAAAAACTGTGGTTGGACCATTAGGTCAGCTTGTTCAGGCCAAATGGGGTTGGTTAGAAAAACAAAAAATTGCCATGATTGAAATGGCTCAAGCGAGTGGCATACAGTTAGTTCCACCGTTTGAGCGTGATGCCTGCCAAAGCACAACATTTGGCACAGGCCAGCTCATTTTGGAAGCTTTAGACGCGGGTGCAAAAGACATTATTTTAACTGTAGGCGGCAGCGCCACCAACGATGGCGGCACAGGCTTACTCAGTGCTTTGGGTGCAGTTTTACTCGATGCTAACCAAAACGTTTTACCCGCTGGCGGCCTTGCCCTTAGCCACCTATCCAAAATTGATTTAACACATTTCGACTCACGTATTCAGCACACACGGTTTTTACTGGCTGCCGATGTGACCAATCCACTTTGTGGTCCAAACGGCGCATCACATATTTTTGGCCCACAAAAAGGTGCTTCTCCTGCTCAAGTCCAGTTACTCGATGCAGCCCTTGTCCATTTTGCCGATGTCACGGCACAACTTTTAGGTTTCGACAAACGAGATGAAGCGGGTTCTGGTGCCGCTGGTGGTTTGGGTTTTGCCGCCAAAAGTTATTTAAATGCCGACTTTAAAGCTGGAGTTAAAGTTGTGGCTGAACTGAATCAGCTTGAGCATAAAATTTCTAATGCAGATTGGGTGATTACGGGTGAAGGTAAATTTGACCAACAAACCTTAAGCGGTAAAACCGTTTTTGGGGTAAGCCAAATTGCCAAAGCCCACAATGTTCCGGTCATTGTGATTGCAGGAACTTTAGGTGAAGACTACCAAGCACTTTATGAGCACGGTGTAAGCGCTGCTTTCTCACTAGCCAATGGTCCCATTACCCTAGAACACGCCTGCGAACATGCAGCAGAACTCATTTATGAGCGAACAGTCGATATAGCGAGATTAATTCAGTTTAGCCAAACCAGCTTAAATGATAAAAAAACTTAATCGGTTAATTTTAAAAGACTCTCTCTACAGCTCTCCAAGATTTCATCGCTAAGGTTTGATTGGTCTGGGCATGCACGAGACAATGCAATTGCCCCTACTGACTGAGCAAGAATATTAATAGCTTGCTTTCTCAGCTCTTCTGTTTCTAAAGAAACTTGTTTTGCGCGTTCATTCATAATGAACTCAATAAGCTGCACAATGCCCTCTTCAAACTCGACTTTTACTTCGTCGGGCTGTCTTGCGGCATCACAAGATAGCGCTGTTAAGGTACAGCCCTGATCACGGTTGTCCCGATGTGTACGAGACACATACATTTGAATAAATTGGGTTAAGTTTAAACCTTCTATTCTTTTTAAAACCTGCTCAAGACCATATTTGGCAGTAATAGTAACAAGGTCTGTTTTCGAGCTGAAATGTTTATAAAACCCACCATGAGTAAAGCCTGCGCTAGACATTAATTCGGCAATGCCCACCCCGTCGTAGCCTTTACTACGGAACAGTTGAGTCGCCTTTTCAACAATTTTATCTCGGTTTTCTTTTACCTGAGTTTTACTGACTTTCATGTTGGTGCGCTCGCTTTTATTCACCCTGTTCGTCATTATTATACATTGATTATGATTGACATCAAAACCTGCATATTTTAGATTATGATCATCATCTAAAAATTAAAGCGTGGAGACATCACATGTCAGTTCAATCAAAAGTACTTATTACAGGGGCTTCGTCAGGAATTGGTTCTGTTTATGCAGATCGATTTGCTCAACGTGGCTATCACTTAATCTTGGTGGCACGAGACACCAACCGTTTAGATAAAATTTCAAAAGATCTTCAAGAAAAATACGGCGTACAGGTGGAGTTCATTCAAGCCGATTTATCAAACGATCAAGACATTCGCAAAATTGAAGATGTACTCAAAAACGATGCTGATATTGAAATTTTGGTAAATAATGCTGGGATTGCACTGAACGGAAACTTTTTAACTCAAGATCGTAATGAGATTGAAAAACTTCTAACTTTAAATATGACTGCGGTGGTGCGGTTGTCTCATGCAATGTCGCAATCCCTTATACGCAAAGGTAAAGGCGCCATTATTAATTTAGGCTCTGTACTTGGCTTAGCGCCTGAATTTGGTTCTACCATTTATGGCGCAAGTAAATCTTTCATCCAATTTTTTAGCCAAGGTTTACATTTAGAGCTAAAAGATCATGGTGTGCACGTTCAAGCGGTATTGCCTTCTGCCACCAAAACCGAAATTTGGGAACGTTCAGGTATAGATTTAAGCCAAGTTCCACCATTAATGGATGTCAATGATTTGGTCGATGCAGCCCTGATTGGTTTTGATCGTAAAGAAACAATTACAATTCCTGTGCTGAAAGATGAAAATCAATGGAATAATTTTGAAAAATCGCGTATGACATTATTACCAAACTTCTCTTCGGCTGAAGTAGCCCAACGTTATAAAAACTAACGACTACGGCTACCCAACTCTCAAGTAGGAAAATCTTATGAATGTTATTGATGCTCTCCGCAAACGCCGTGCAGTTAAACGCTTCGACCCTGCTTTTCAACTCTCTGAAGATGACAAGAAGCAGTTATTACAAGAAGTTTTAGCAAATGCACCAAGCGCTTTTAACTTGCAGCATTGGCGTCCAGTCATTGTTGAAGATGCAGAGTTAAGACAAAAAATTCGCGCGATTGCTTGGGACCAACCACAAGTAACAGAGTCATCATTACTGATTGTGTTATGTGCCAAAGTAAATACATGGGAAATTGACGCTAAACGTGTATGGGATGGAGCTTCTCCAGAAGTTCAAGATATTATGGTTGGTGCAATCGACCAGTATTACCGTGACCGCCCACAAACCCAACGTGACGAAGTGATGCGTAGTGCGGGTATCTTTGCTCAGACCCTTATGTTACTTGCTCAAGAGCATGGTTTAGATAGCTGTCCAATGGACGGTTTTGACTTTGATGCAATGGCAAAGCTCATTAACTTACCTGAAGATCACGTGGTGTGTTTAATGATTGCGGTTGGTAAATCTGCTTCAGAACCTTATCCACGTGTGGGCAAACTCCCTTACGATGATGTCATTATTCAAAATACATTCTAAGTTGTAATTGAAATTTTAGGCTTTCATTCTATTTTTAGTTTTATGATAAATAGATGGAAGCCTTTAATTTGGCATACATTTAGGCGCTAAAAATCATAAATTGGCGAACATAAATTAAGCGACCTTATTTCTATCATCTTCTATGTATGACATCGTAATATTAATTAAGCAGTCCACTAACTCTTCAAAAGTAAAACCCATATTTTCAGACGTAAAAAAGTTCATTGTTAAAGCAATACTTGAATGAATCAAAATATAAACCATCATTTTTAAATTTTTGATTTTTAATACTTCAGGATGTTTCATGGCATATTCAATGGCCAAGACATTGATTGCTTTTACGGCTTTTACATGACTTGCCTCAGTACTATATTTAGAAGAAACACTGAGCCAATAAAAATATTTATTATTATCTTTTGCCAAAAACTCGCCGATTTTTAAAAAAATTGTTCTGATTGCTTCAGGAATCTCTAAATCTAAAATTTCAGGAATCACGCCATAAATAACTTTTGAAATTTCTGCAATAAAGTGCTGCTGCATCTCAACAAAAAGTGCTTCTTTATTTTTAAAGTACTCATAAAAACTCCCCGATCCTACGCCTGCTATCTCACACACTTTAAGTACTGTTGTATGGTCCAAGCCATTTTTCATAACAGATATAAATCCGGCACTGACTATAGAATCGAAGGTATTTATTGCTCTATTTTGTTTTGGTTTTCTTATAGTTACCATAATTTTTTATCCTTCTAATAATCCGTCTTTTTTCTGTATAAATTCATTGATAAATTTTAGTATAAATCAAAATTTGATCAATTATTTTATAAAGATGAGTTTAAAAAAATGAATACAGCTCTAAAATCGGATCAAAAAATTTTTCGTCGTAATGTTGAACTGACTTACGATCATCATAAAAGTTACTCTTTTTATTATGAGGAAAATCCTGTTGTTACTTCCTTGTTCGTTGTACTTTCAGCGATGTTTCCCGCTGGTGAAATGTTTTTTATAGAAAGCATCAGAAATGTTCGCAATCAAATTAAGGATGAAAAACTTTTAGAAGATATAAAAGCCTTTATTGCTCAAGAAGCTTTCCATAGCCGCGAACATAAAACGCTAAACAATCACCTCATCCATTCGAACTATCCTGAAGTTGTCGAAATTGAGGCTAAAACCAAAGCACGCTTGGATAAATTACGTCAACTTTCAGCAGTCGAACAAGTCGCTGCTACAGTCGTGATGGAACACTATACCGCCACACTTGCCCGTCTATTACTCACAGACTCGTTAATTAAAGCAAAAACCACGCAAGAGAGCAGAAATCTGTGGGAGTGGCATGCCCTCGAAGAACTTGAGCATAAATCGGTCGCATTTGATGTATTAAATGCGATAGGAGGAAATTCTAGCAAAAACAGAAAAGTAGCTTTAGCTAGAGTTGCAAAACTCATCACGCCTATTATTTTTAAATATTGGATAAAAATCTTAAAAAGAAAAGATATTAACTTCACTTTGAAACAGTTGAAGGATGGTATTTATTTAGGTTTTGGTGGAATCAATCGGGTCGGAATTTTGTCTAAAGCATTTGTAGATATGTTAGATGTTAGAGCAGAAAATTTTGACCCGTTAAACATGCAAACAGAACAATTAGAAGCCGAATTCCGAGAAAAACTATTTGGCCAAGCAGGCTTTCTTAGAGACTACCTCAGCTAGAAAAACCAATATATAAAAGCCCTCATCAGCGGGCTTTTATAGAAATAAGGATTTTAATTTTTATGCATTTTGATTGACCTTAACTTTCTATTTTGAATCGACTTAAATCACTTAGACCAAGAAAATAATCTAGCAATCTCTCCCTTTCATCTACCCCACCTGAGCTTAAAAGCTGAATGATTGTGCCTTCTACCATATATAAAAATAGTTTGGCATCGGTAAAAGAGGCATCAGGTTTTAGTGTTCTAAGCTGGCTATAAATTTCATTTTTTAGCCATGTTCTATAGCGCACCGCGAATTGATAAGCGCTGGGATAGCTATTTTTAATTTCAAAAACGGCTTTAAATAATAAGTAATACGGCCCTTCTATATCGGTATGTAGAAAGTAAAGCTTTTTGAGTTTATCGATGGCAGGAGTGCTTAAGTCATATTCGACCATTGCGACCACTTGTTCTTGGAGCTTTTCTTTTTGCACCATCAGGCAGATTTCAATGAGTCGTTCTTTAGAGTGAAAGTAATTATAAAAAGTCGCTTTTGTAATCTCTGATTCTCTCACTATTCTATCGACCCCAATCAGATGAAATCCACGGTGATGAAACAGATCAATTGCTTTATTTACAACGTATAAGGCACGTGTTGGGAGAACTAAATTTGGCATAGTTTTACCGTTATAAATTCTTGTTGTTTGTAAATGAGATACTTTTTTGGGAGAAAAAAAGGCACAGCAAAGCCTATAAAGACTGTGCTTGGCACATCTCAAGTTTTATTGTCGCTAAGTTTTTGGTTGTGACGATTTAAAGCCTGAAAGCGCTAATAGCCCTCAAACTGCTTTAAAGTTTATGTGGTGTCGTTATAGCTTTTGGCATTGAGAGCCAAGAAATAATGGATGTGCAAAGCCAACTCCTTTTTATTGGGAGTTCTGCCAGACATTTATAGAATTATGGTGGCAGAACGGAAGAAGGTTGACAGACTAGTATTATCTCAAACTAGCACACCCGTAGGTGTCCCTCTCCCGTTCTGAACTGCACCCCATAAGTTAGACTTTTTAAACTTATGAGGTGTGCCCTATGCCAATTCCGAAGCATTCAAAAGAGTTAAAATTAAAAGTCATTCAAGCTTATTTAGATGGAAGTAAAGGATATAAA
>NZ_POYH01000100.1:0-402 GCF_002899995.1 Acinetobacter sp. AKBS16
CAATCACGATTGACTTTGGTGAAGCAGTCAATGCGGTTGATGGCAGTCCGCTTACGGCAGATGCGCTTGAGGGATTGCTGGACATTGCTAACGGTACATTGACCGGCCTTGTAGACAACGGCGATGGCAGCTTCAGCGGTACGCTGGTACCGGCTGCGGACTTTGAAGGCGATGTGGTTGTGAACGTACCGGCAGGTATTGTTACGGACGTGGCAGGTAATGCCAACCTGACTGCAACAGAGAGCCTTACGGTCGATACATTGGCACCGGGCTTGGTGATTACGGCCCTGGACCCTGCACTCACTGCGACTGAATCGACAACAATCAGCTTTACGTTTAGCGAGGCGGTCAGTGGCTTTGATATTGATGACATCACGCCAGTAGGCGGTACGCTGAGCAATC
>NZ_POYH01000101.1:0-29128 GCF_002899995.1 Acinetobacter sp. AKBS16
TGAACTCAGAACTGACCAGTGGGGCGCGGTTAGAGCTGGTAGCGGTTTACTCGTTAGTACCCACAAACAGGATCAAGCCCAAGGCGTACACCTTGATGCAAGCGAGGCCAAGCAACAGATCGAAGGCGGCCTCAATAATGCCAAGGCACTCAGTGAAGTTGCTAAAAATCAGCAAACTGACCCCTTAGATATGCTTGAGAATATTCAGACTTTCTTAGAAGTTCTCAAACAAGAAGATCCTAAAAAAGCTGCTGAGTTTCAATCAGCAGTGATGCTGCTAGCATCTCCAAAAAGTATTGCTGTAAGTAGTAATGAAGATATACACCTCAGTGCAAATGGTCAGCTCACTCAAAGTGCTGGAGATAGCATTAATATGAGTACGCAAAAGAATATAGTGAATCATGCGAGCCAAAAGATTAGTCTCTTTGCTGCTCAGGAGGGTGCTCGACTTTTTGCTGGGAAGGGCAAAGTAGAAATTCAAGCTCAAGGTGATGGCTTAGATGTCATTGCTCGAAAAGGTGTACAGATTACTTCAACCGAAGACACAGTTTATATTACTAGCCCAACTGAGATTAATCTGACAGCAAACGGATCTCAAGTTAAGCTGAACGGTTCAGGTATTTTCCCTGTTACGGGCGGTAAGCTTGAGGTGAAAGCTGGGCAGCACTTGTTTATGGGAGGGTCATCAATAAATCCACCTGCTTTAGATTTACCAGACTGTTCGGCTAAGCAAACTCAAGCTGCTCAAAATGGTTCGGCTAAGGTAGATTTATCATGAGTTTGTCGGTTTTTAATACAACCCAATATGAAGATTTAAAAGATATTACTTCTAAAATTGAAGAACAGTGCATCCAAATTCTGAATGAATATGGCCAGATTATTTTTTTATTAGATACTACACTGAATGATTCTATTTTTAACGGTGTAATAGATAATCTATCAAACAAAAATATTGCATATATCCCTTTAGCGCATAAGAAAGGAATTGCAAAGTCAAATCTCTTTTTTATTTGTATTGATGGTAAAAAAGTATTTGAGCAGGTTAAAGAGGACTTATTGCAAAATCTATCGAGAAATAAAAATATTACGAATGATTGCTATTTTGTTCATGGGTTTGGCGTGGCGATGACACGCTCACTTGAGGAATTGCGAGATCAAATAAAAGCTAAATTAGTGATTTCTGATCAAGGTAAAAAAATTCTTTTCCGTTGGTATGACCCTAGAGTCATGATCTACTTGGATGAGATTTTTAAAACAGAATATGTAGGCGGCTTATTAAATGGCTTTAAAGAATGGCATTTTTTGCATCCAAAGGGTCTATTTAGCTTTAAATCTTACGATGAATCGCGATCAATCTTGAATCTAAAAAAAGTGAACCTTGAGCAATCTATAGAATTGGATTTAATTGAAATTGCTAATAATGTATTTCAACAATTAAGTGAATTTGAACAAGTTGATCTAATAAAAATTCATCCAGTTGAAATCCATCAAAATCTTAAAGAGGCTTACTACGATTTTGGTATTCAAAATCATTTAGATTTAGTTACATATGGTCTTTACAGCCAAATTATACATAAAAATTTTATACAGCATCCCATGGTAACCAATGTGCTCTACGACCATTGTGTAATGAATAAAATGTCTTTTACGGACGCTATGGATTATGTAACGAAAGACTTATATGAGCAGATAGCTAAAGAATTGAATGGATAAAAAGATGTCAGAAAATCAAAAAATGATATTGGGCAAGTCAAAATCAAATAATTTATTTAATGAGGCTATTGCTCAGCAAAAACAGAAGCAGAGTCAAATTCCTGTTATGGGAAAAACCAAAGCAGTGGGCGATATGCGCAACCCAACAGTTGCTAAAAATATTAATAAGAAGATTGAAGAAAGTGAAATTGCAAAATCAGCGAAACAGTCAACTGCTGCAAACATGCAAAATAGTAGTGCGGGGCAGGCCCAGAAAGAGTGTTCAAATTTTTGTCGTAAAAAAGGCTTCAATATTTTACCTTTACGATACACCGTTGTTAAAGATAATCCACCTGCTTTGCCTCCAACCTTGGGTAAAAATGTCAAAGATATTCAGTTAAGCCATCTCAAATATGCAGTTGAGATGATTAATACTGGTTATATCTATCGCTTAGTAAAAAGAACATCTGGAGCTTTGGAGTGGGCTGGATATAAAGTTACTCCAAATGGACATTTGTCTTATTTTCCTGTGGGTAAAGAAGCACCTAAAAGTGTTCCAGAGTTCGCATGTAAAGGAGCAGGTCATAGTTTTAATTCATCTGTGATAGCTGTAGAAAGTAACCCTAAAGATGAGGCGAAGATTGCATATATTATTCATACGCATGTGCCTATGAGTAAGGCCAAAATATCTGAATATGAAAAAAATGCCGATAAGTTTGTAACAGAAGGAAAGTGGCAGAAAATTTTAATTAATGGTGGAAGTGCGCAAGAACATTGTATTGCTGCAAGCCAATTTAAAACTACGGTTTATAATCTAAACAGTTTTGGTAAAAACCGTATCGATGCGACATTAAACAAGTTTAAAGATGAGCCTAAATCGCTTGCCTGTATGGCTTTATATGATCCAGTTGGTATTACGAGAAAGTTGAATGACAGTCGTAATAGTCAGTTTGGTAAATTAACAAATTATCTAGCCAAAAATGTAGAAAAGATTAGCAATGAACACCGACTACAATCTTCTCAGCTCGTAGATAGTATTAAAATAGTTGTTGAGAATAAACTAATTAATCAACAATTAAGCGCACGAAGCCAAGTTGCTGATCTATCTGCAAAAATAGAATATGCTAAAGATAAAATACCAAAATTTGGTTCGATGGATCAGAGGGAATATTTAAGTAAAATTCAAGAAATTTGGGATCGAGCACCTACTGCTGAAAGAGATAAATTTCTTCTGCAAAGGAATAAAAAATTTGCAGAAGGCGAACAAAAGTTAAAAGAGAAAATTATAACGCAATCAAAAGCTGAAGCTAAAATAACTTGGGAAACAAAATATGCACCTAAAATTAATTGGGATACTAAAAAAGCTTTTGATAAAGAAGTAAAAAAACTAATAAATGAAGGCCGTACACTTGCTCAAACTTATGCAAGTGATCATATTAAGTGGCTTAAATCTAAGCATTTGCTGAATGCATTTTATGTTTATGACCAAACAATTTTAAAAGAATATGGTGCATTGTTCCATGTACACGCTTTAGCTGTGATGGATGGAATGACAGGATGTGATGAGGGACAAGCATTAATGGAAAAATGGTTGGGGGTTGAAGAAATTTCTGACGATAATCTATATATGCGGGCAGTCACTTATAACCAAAAAAATTTAATTGATCAATATAATGCAAAAAGCTCTGAGATTACCTCTTTGACGTGGGATCAGACCCAATCCAGTTTAAAAAGCTTAATCGCTGCATTTGTAAGTGCTGACCAGCTTTGGGAGCAATGGTTAGCTGATCCAAATAATAAAATTAATGAGCTGAAATGGTATAACCCTGCTAAATCCTTACTCTGGATTTCAGAAATTACTAGAAGTGTGGCTAAGTGGAGCCTGCAATATAATATAAATCCATTGATTGCAAAAAGACTTTCACGTGTTTCATTCATTGCTTATGCGCATAGCTCACTATTAACAGACAGAGTGCCAAAGTGGTCGTTGCTCTATAATGTAGATTTTAAAATGACAAATGCGAGTACCCAACTGAATGTAACAGAGATAGAAAGACGCTGGAAAAATGCAGGGCAAAATACCGCTGCACAAAAAATCAAAGAAATCCTTAGTAAGTCTCCAGCAAGCGTAGCAATTAGGATTTCAAGTATTGTGGCTTTGTTTGAATTAATAAATTTTGGAGTGCAATCTAATAAGTTTATTGGCGAAAGAAATTGGGAAAATGGGTTTCAATTAATATCAGGTTTATTAGCATCTTCAGCAGCGGTATTGGATATTGCTGGTGGGGGAATGGATGCCTTAAGTTTTCAAGAGAAAGCAAATAAAATTCGATTATATGGTGCAAGACTGGCTGTTTCAGCAGCTATTATATCTTTTTGTATAGATGCATTTGCTGTGTATAAGGAAAAGGAAGGTGATAAAGATAAAATTCTTATGGCTTTTCTATTCACAAAGGCAACCGTATCCTTAGTAATGGTTGGAGTTGGTTTTGGATTGTTACTAAATTTACCGATATTACAAAATTCATGGGTAGTGTCATCAGCTAATAAAATAGCTTTTACAAGAATCCTTTTAAGAGCAAATTTTATACGTATTGCAGCATATTGTAATTGGATCGGTATTGGTTTTTTGGTTATTGAATATTTGCTTAAAACATATGTGTTAGATGATGATTTACAAAAATGGTGTGAGAAATCAATATTTGGTAAAGATTCAAGCAAGTTTAAGCTATTTAAAGATGAAGAAGAAGCTTTTAGTAAAGCTATTATGAGTATTTAGTATGAAAGTTATTCAAGGTGAAATTCAGAAACTTACTATTGAAGATTCTAAAATTCTTCCTTTAAAAAATATAGAAAAACAAGCAGTTGGTTCTGCGATGCTTGGAGCTTTAGCATCAAGTAGTACTTTAATGACTAATGCACCAATTATGCTTATGGCTGCAAGAGGAATTGATGCTAAAACTTTTACTTGTGAAATCAATGGTTATAAGGTCATAGGGCAATTTACTACTGTACAGTTTCAAGAAAATGATCCACTTGTTATTGTGATTAGTGATGAACAAGAACAGGGACGGCATTTAGCTTACTCTATATTGGATCCTCGGACGGGTCTATTATATATGTTATATGAAATGGGGAGGTCACTTAAAAACTCTTATAAAAATATTTGGCAGCTAGTTTTTATTTGGTCTATAAGTGCTAGTATTATTTTTACGGGACTATTTTTTATATTTGATATTTTTTCTGGAAAAGAAATTTTCAATTTTTCTTATTTAATTGAAAATCTAAAATTATTTTTCTTAATTCTTTGTGTACTTTTAATTTTCTTTAGTTTATTTATGAATCTTGTTTTTAGAAGAAGCTTTAAACAAGCTGCTGAGTTATCAGAGAAAATCTTTTCTATTTTAGGTTTTAAAAATGTAGATGAACAAGATTTTTATAACGATTTTATTATTAAAGATGGAGTACATGTCAGTGTTATGGAGTATCGAAAAAATTTAAAAGGCCCAGATCCATACCCAGAAGATTATTTTAGTAAGAATACAACAAGCGAATAAGTAGTGGAACTTAAATTAAACCTTAAGCTAGTTAAAGGTCCAATACATTCTTTAGAAAAAGCAAATTCTAAAATTCCAGTAAATCAGAATATTGGTGGAATTGCGGCTGGGACCGCTTTTGCTGGTGTGCTCGCTGAGAGTAGTTCGTTGCTGACCAGTGCACCTATATTAGTAATGGCCGCTAAGGCTAAGGATGGTATAACTTTTATTGGTGAAGTAGAGGGATATCCAGTAATCGGACAATTTACGACAGCACGTTTTGAAGAAAATGATGAGTTGATTGCTGTAATTAGCGAAAAACCTGTAGATGGACGTTATCAGGTCTATGCAATTATCGACCCTAAATCAGGCTTATTGTATATGATTTATGAGATGGGGCGTTCAGTAAAAATGGGTTATAAAGCCATTTTTAAGCAAACTTATTATTTTACATTGTTGTCATGGGGTTTTCTCTTAATTTTTATTTTATTTTATTTTTAATTTTTCTTATTCTGTGAATACCATTTTATATTTTCTAGAGATTGTTGGCACTAATTTATTTGTTACTGTAGCAATTTCTGGTTTTGTTAATTATTTTGGTTATAGGAAATCGTATGAAAATTTTGGAACATTATCGGAGCAAATATTTGAAAAGCTAGGATTTGAATATCCAAAAGAACAGGATTTCTATAATGATTTTTTAACTGATGATGGTGTTCAGATTAGTGTAATGAAATATAGAAAAAATTTAAAAGGTCTAGATCCATACCCAGAAGATTATTTTGATAAGAAAAATTTTTTGAAGTAAAAGGTTGTTTAATGAAGCTTAGATTGTTTGTCATTACCTTAATATTAGTCACATCTGCATGCAGTCAGCAGAAGGAAGAACACACTTATGGAGCTTTGACTAAAGATTATAAAGATGTGTCTGAATATAAGTCTAAACATGAACTAGAAAAGGCTGCAAAAGCAAATGACGCTGAGGCTATTTTTGTATTAGCATCTATGTATGCCACAGGCGAAGGTGAAAAACTTGATCAAAAGAAAGCACTGGAACTATTTGAGAAATCTGCACAACTAGGCTCCTCAAATGCCATGTTGCAATTAGGATTAATTTATCGGAATGGTAATGATTTAATAAAAAAAGATGATTTAAAAGCTTTAAAGTGGTTTGAACAGGGGGCTAAGAAAGGTAATCCTTCAGCTATACATAATTTAGGCGTTTCATATTATAAAGGATTGGGTATAACAGAAGATAAAGCGAAAGCTTTTAAGTATTTTAGTCAATCTGCAGAATTAGGCTTATTACAATCACAGGTAATAGTTGCGGGTCTTTTATACAACGGTGAAGGTGTAACTAAAGATCACAAAAAGGCTTTTGAGTGGGCATTAAAGGCAGCCAATCAGGGGGATGTTGAGTCACAAAACAATATCGGTTTAGCTTATGAAAATGGAGATGGGGTTGCAAAAGACCCTGTGCTTGCAAAAAAATGGTTTGAAAAAGCAGCTAATAATGGTTCTGTATTAGGGCAATATAATCTTGCACTTAAGTATTTTGATGGTAATGGTGTAGAGCAGAATTTTTCAAAATCAATTGAGTATGCAGAAAAAGCAGCTAATGCGCAGAATAAAGCTGCTATACAATTGTTGGTTGATATCTATTCAAATGATAGAAGCCCTAAATATAATCCTGAGAAAGCTAATTATTGGAAATCTAAGCTTTAATTGAGATTAGTATAAGAATTTTTAAGGCATGTTAGTACCAATATGAACATGCCTTTTTTAAATGAGTCATTATAATAAATTATTAAAAAAATTAATTTTGTATTGCTGGGTGTACTTTAGAATCTTGTTTTTAGGGTGGGTGAAAATAAACATACTGTGTCAGATATTTAGGATAAGTAGTTTATAGCTCTTAGAAAGATTCGATAGTGCAGTAAATTGTCAACAAAACTTTGATGGCTCATATGTAGCTTAAGGTTATTCAATTGGCTGCTGAATATTAGCAACACAAAGAACAGAATATAAGCGATATTTTGATTTGGTTTCCTCATCTGGGATGGGTGGGGCTTTATTTCTAGCTATATTAAAACCATCATTCATCATTAAGTTATCGGCTCCCATTGCTAGAGTACCTCTTAAAACTTTTTCTGTACCCATTTGGAGTCCTGTTGGGTTATCACTAGGTGAGTGTTTATAATAATCTTTATCGTACCAATCATTCATCCATTCATAATTATTGGTAACAAGATCGTAAAAACCTAAAGGATTTGGTGGTGTTTGACCTATAACCGGAATATTCGCGACAGTTTGTAAGTCATGTGAATGCCTGTAGTTATCATATTGTCCTTTATTTCGGGCTACATATTCCCATTGCGATTCAGTGGGTAAATCCATGGGTGTATCCACTTGTTGTCCAAGCCATTGGCAATAATCTTTGGCTTGTTGCCACGCCATACCAGTTGCTATTTCATGAGCAATGCTTGCACTATATCGTTTATTATATGTACTCTCAATTTGTCCAGTTGCTTTTGTAAAAATATTAAAGTCTTCTAAGGTAGTCTTATAAGCACTCATATTAAAACTGCTAAGGGAAACTTTATGAAGTGTTTTATTATCACCGCCTGGGGAAAATAGTTGGTTACTAGGTTTTCCAGTATTACCTTTAGGATTTTTTACCGCCATACTATCAGGTACAGTTTTTCTAATTCAGGAGTTACTAGCCTAAAATCTCCCATGAGATAGCTACCACCTCGACAAAAATCATATTCTTTTTAGTTTTCTCAACCAACTTCTGAATTTTTTGCTCCAGTTCAGGTGAGGGCTTTGTTTGTTTTTGATTTGATTCAGTAGATGTTGCACAAGCACTTAAAGCAATGCTTGAAAATAAGATAATAGCTATATTTTGTTTCATCATTTTATTTAAGAATCCTTTAGCTGAGGGAGTAAATTGGTCCTAAGCTGAGTTGATGAATATTTTAAACGACTTCAAATATTATTTGCTTGATCAAATTGCAAATAATTAACTGCACATCTGACAGAATTATTTTGGTTTAAGTTAAGATGATGTTTTTTTGTTAATTCATCTTTAGCAGCTTTAGGATCCGCTATAGGGTGAATAGCATGTCTACTGAAAGTGAAACCTCCAAACATTTGTAGAGTTTGTCCTTCAGAAGGAATTGAGCTACGTACAACTTTGAGGCTACCTTTTGCAGGTCCTTGAGGGTTCTTTTCTGGAGATTTGCTGTAATACTTAGGATCATACCAGTCTAGTATCCACTCATAATTATCAGTAATCATGTCATAAAGACCTAGAGGAGTTGCTGGAAACTTTAATAACTCAGGAATATTTCTAAAAGCATTTAATTTATTTTGTTGATTTTGCCTTTGCTCAAAACTCCAAACATTTCTACCAGTATCGATTTTACCGTTGTCTGTAGGGTAAAGAATGTATTGTCCGCGATTTCGTGCAGCATATTCCCATTGGGCCTCTGTAGGTAAATCCATTTTCAGATTAAGTTGTTTTCCTAACCATTGACAATAGTTTCGGGCTTGTTGCCAATTTACACCTGCTGCTGAATTAGGAAGTCGATCTTGAATTGATAGCTCATCAAATTTACCAACTTGATCTTGTCCGGTGATTTCAGTGTAGATATCAAAATCAGCATAAGTTGCTTTTGTTGCGCTTAATGCATAATTATCTAAAGTGACTTTGTGTAAAGGCTTGCTATCAGCATCACTATCGTATGGTAATTTATCTGGGCTTTTTTGCTCACCAAAATCTCCCATCATAAAAGTACCACCTTTAATTTCTACTAGATTTTTTTTTGTTTTATCGAGTAATTCTTGAAGCTTCCTTTGTTGTTCTGATGAGAGATTTTGTTGGGCTATAGTTGTCTGACCTTGCTCTGTATTATTTGTTGATTTTGCACAGGCAGTTAACGTAATACCCGACAGTAAAATAATAGCTAAATTTTGTTTAATCATCTTGTTTAATAAAAAAATCATATGGTTGAGTTAATATACTTATTTTAATAAAATTTATAAGGTATATAAATGTAGTTGTCCAATTGAGTTGAAGGTTGTTACTATTTGAGTGAAGCTTAAATATAATTTAAATAAATTTTTGCTTTGAAAATTATAGTAATCAGGATAATAAGTTGAAAGTTTTCAAAATTTAATTTTCCTGATCAAAATATGTTGATCTACGATAAGTAGAACGGGAGCTAGCAAAAAATTAAACTGATTTTCAAAATACAATAGATAGACAGATTAGTCTTGACAAATTTATGCTTTTTTGTTTGGAGGAAGGGAGCGATTTTTTGGATGAGCTCTTACTACTAATCAGATACTAGTAATCTATTATTGATTAAAATTAAAGATTTTTAAGAAAATGTTTCTTAAAACCTAACTGGGTGATATTTAATTTGATTTTTAATTTGGTGTGTTTTAAAAATAATTATAAAAATCAAAGTGTTATATTTTATTACAAAAAGAAACAATATTATTTTTTTTAGAAAAACTTTATTAAACTATATTTTATAAGCATCTCAACTATTTTCTTTTGGTTTAAATTGATATGATTTTTATATAAAATATGTTTATTTATATGATAAACTTCGTTTGAATTTTTTAAATATAAGGTTTAATCCTGATTTTTTGATATTTATAAAATGTTAATTTTTCAGTAAAACCTTGACTAAATAAGAAGATAGAGGAATGAAAGTTGTGTTAAAGCAAAGTGTTTTGATACTTTTTTTAATTGGTAACTATGTTGGTTTGGCTTGTGCACAAGCTGCAGAATTAGAGCCTATAAAACTAAAGAAAAGCTGTGTTAAGAAAAATCCTATAATTGAAGGGCAAACTGATCCAGAGTTATTAAATCTTTTTAAACAAGTATGTGATACAGATAATTCTACTCAAAAGAATGATTTATTAGCTAAAGCAGCTATGCGTTTTTATCAAACCAACCAACCAGTTAAGGCATTAAATTTAGCTAATCAATTACAGAGTCAAAACGTTCGTGGTTCATTATTAACAGATGTATTGTTTTTATCAGGTGTAAGTATTGCAAATAACTCTTTGCAACAAATGCGTAGTCAAGAAATGCGATATTTAACAAATGACGTAACATATCCCCCTGCGAAACAGTTAATTGAAAATATTCATACAGCAATGCCAGCACCTGATCCTTCGAGTTTCAAAACTAGCTCAGAAGGTAGTTCAGCTGATAATGAAAAAAGAAGTTATAGAAAACAAAATGTAGTGCGTAATCGGGTTTCTACTCCTCGAACGACAACTAAGCGTACAGTAACTCCCGTAAAAACATCTGCGGTTAAACCAAAAACAGCACCTGTTGCGAGTGTTAGTAAATCAAAAAGTTCGCCTTTTGACCCTTTAACTAAATAATCTGGGATAGAACCTTATGGCTAAGAGAGAAAGCGTACAAAAGAAGCTTCAGCGAATTCGACCTCCACGTGTTCAGCTTACATATGATGTCGAAATTGGTGATGCAAAAGAAGCGAAAGAACTACCATTCGTTGTAGGTGTAATGGGTGATTTTTCAGCTGCATCAGAGCTTGAGCGTACAAAATTAAAAGATAAAAAATTCATTAATGTCGATTTAGATAATATTGATGAAGTAATGGAATCTCTGTCTCCAAGAGCTGCTTTTCAAGTAGACAATACGTTGACAGAAGAAGGCGGTAAAATGGCTGTTGATTTAACGTTTAAGTCAATGGAAGATTTTCGCCCGGAAAATGTTGTACAGCAAATTGATCCATTAAAGAAATTGGTTGAGGCGCGTGAGCGTTTAACCGATTTAAGAAACAAAATTTCAAACAGTGAGCGTTTAGAAGATCTGCTTGATGAGGTTCTTAAAAATACTGATCAAATCCGTAAATTAAGTGCGGAGGCCGATCATGAATAATACTCAATCAGCAGCAATGCCACTTGTTGAAAATGAAGAAGTTAATCTTTTGGATTCGATTGTTGAACAAAGCCGTATTGCACGAAATGAAGAAGAACATTCTCGTGCTAAAAGCTTAATTGGTGAGCTCGCTAAAGAAGTAATGGCAGGGACCATTACTGTTTCTGAAAATATGACTTTATCAATCGATAAGCGTATTGCAGAAATTGATGCTCTGATTTCAAAGCAGTTAAGTCAGATCATGCACAATGAACAATTCCAAAAAATTGAGTCAACTTGGCGTGGTCTTTATTACTTTTGTCAGGAAACGCCTTCAAATCCGCTCATTAAAATTCGTATGCTCAATACGACTAAGAAAGAGTTGGTAAAAGATTTCCAAGGTGCTACAGACTTTGATCAAAGCACTTTGTTTAAGAAAATCTACGAAGAAGAATACGGTTCTTTTGGTGGTGCACCATACTCAGCATTAATTGGTGATTTTGAGTTTGACCGTACTCCATCTGATATGTATTTGCTTGAGCAAATCTCTCATGTTGCAGCGGCAGCACATGCACCCTTTATTTCAGCTGCTAGTCCGAGCATTTTAGGCCTTGAATCATTTACAGATATTGATCGTCCTAGAGATGTTTCAAAAATCTTTGAAACCGCTGAATATGTTCAATGGCGTTC
The DNA here is from genome assembly GCF_002899995.1 of Acinetobacter sp. AKBS16. NCBI lineage: Bacteria > Pseudomonadati > Pseudomonadota > Gammaproteobacteria > Moraxellales > Moraxellaceae > Acinetobacter > Acinetobacter sp. AKBS16. Next base: position 11,827 of record NZ_POYH01000101.1, read on the forward strand.
GTTCCGTGATAGTGAAGACTCACGTTATGTTGCATTGACTTTGCCTCATGTCTTGGGTCGTCTCCCATATCATCCAAAAGAAGGTACTGCGACAGAAGGCTTTAATTTTATTGAAGATGTTTCTGGTGAAAACCACAATGAATATTTGTGGATGAATGCAGCTTATGCTTTTGGTACTCGCTTAACAAATGCATTTGATATGCATGGTTGGTGTGCTGCTATTCGCGGTGTTGAAGGTGGTGGTTTGGTTGAAGGCTTGCCAGTACATACTTTTAAAACACAAGATGGCGAAGTGGTATTCAAGTGTCCAACTGAAATTGCAATCACGGATCGCCGTGAAAAAGAGTTAAGCGATCTAGGCTTCATTCCGTTAGTACATTGTAAAAATACAGATTACGCAGCTTTCTTTGGCGCGCAATCAACTCAAAAGCCTAAAAAATATGACAATGATACAGCCAATGCAAACTCGGCTTTATCAAGTCAGATTCAGTACATCATGGCTGTTTCACGTATTGCACATTACTTAAAAGCAATGATGCGAGATAAAGTGGGTAGCTTTGCTTCTGCTGGAAATGTTGAAGCATTCTTAAATGAGTGGTTGTCACAGTATGTCTTACTTGACGATGGTGCTTCTCAAGAAGCAAAAGCTCAATACCCGTTACGTGAAGCGTCTGTAAAAGTTGTAGAAGATCCTGCTCAACCAGGTCACTACAAATCTGTGGTTTTCTTGCGACCACATTTCCAGCTGGATGAGTTGTCGGTTTCTTTACGACTTGTCACTGAGTTACCTCAGTCCTCAAATTAATCAAGGTCAGCTAAAGAATAACTTTAAATTAAAAATAGGAAAGTTCTAAATGAAAGATATATACGTTGAGTTTCGCGGTAAATATAAAGTTGATGGAGAATCTCGTGATTCTGAGCACAAAGGTTGGTTAGAAGTTAACTCTTGGTCTCATAACATCCGTCAACCTAAATCTGCTACTTCAAGTAGTGTAGGCGGCCACACTGCTGAACGTGTTGAACATTCTGACATGGTTTTCGTGAAAGACTTAGACGCAACTAGCCCTAAATTATGGGAAGCTTGTTCAGCTGGTTATACATTTGATGAAGTACAAATCGACTTCTATCGCGCAAATGGCGATAAACGTATCAAGTACTTACAAATCAAATTGAAGCACGTTTTAGTTTCTAGTGTGACTCCAACTGTTAACGAAGAAGGCGTTCCTACAGAAGCATTTGGTTTGAAATATGCTGCTGTTGAGTGGACTTATAACCAACAAGATATTAACGGTACTGCTAAAGGTGCTGTTACTAAGAAATGGTCACTTTCTAATAATACAGCTTCTTACGCAGCGTAATTATTTAAGTGAATATTTGGTGGAGGCTGACATAAAGTTAGCCTCTGCTGTCTTTAAATATACTTTGTTGTGAACTCGAATGAACTTAGATCGGCTTTATCCATACGGATTTCGTTCAACTTTATTTGATCGCTTAATTCCAGAAAGTGAAGATTATGCAAAAGGTCTTTCTATTCAGCAATTAAGAGAATCTGTAGCAAAGGATTTAGAAGATTTGCTCAATAGTCGGGTAGCAAAGTTAGATCATGTGATTGATGACTATCCACTTGTAAAAAAATCGATACTTCAGTTCGGGATTATTGATTTTGTGGGGCTTTCTACAGCCAACCCTCTGGATCGGGATAAAATTTGCCAATCCATTGAGCAATCAATAGCAGCTCATGAACCTCGGCTAAGACAAATACGGGTAGAGATGTTATTAGATGGACATAATATGGGCGCATTATGTTTAAGTATTCAGGCTTATCTAAATATTCACCCCTTATATGAACCTGTTGTATTTGATGCATTGTTAAAACCAACAACGCAGCAATATGTAATTTCAGCAAGAACTTAAGCGTAGTGGGTGTGTTGTGATAGAAGAGCTTTTACCGTTTTATGAAAAACAATTACAAGAATTTGGTCAACAATCTCGGGAATTTGCCCAAAAATATCCAAAAATTGCTCAGCGCTTATCTTTAAATCAAGAGCAAATTGATGACCCACATATTGAACGTCTGATTCAGGCTTTTTCGCTGATTGCTGCTCGAATCGATAAAAAACTAACAGACAGTTACGATGTTTTTACTCGTTCTTTATTTGAGGTGATGTTCCCTCAATACTTACGACATTTTCCTGCGTGTTCAGTTGTTAGTTTTGAAGATATTAATAAGATTAAACAGCTTACAGAACCTCATCTTGTACCTCATCATACGGTTTTGAAATCTCGTAGTTTCAAAGGAGTGCAGTGTGAGTTTAATACAACTCAAGATGTTAAATTACTACCTATTCATTTAAGTGGTTTAGATTTTAAAACTACACCTAGTGCACATATGCACTTAAATCAAAATGCGACGTTGAGCCTTAAATTTGAAATTTTTAATAATGCTCATGCTTGTTTAACTGATGAGAAGCTTCCTATTTATTTGGATGCTATCTCTAATTTTCCTCTACAGGTCCTTGATAGTATTTTCAAAAAAGGAACCAGTTTTGCGGTTAAATATGGACAAACAATTGTAGAATTGAGCAATAATCCATTCGAATTGATTGGTTTTGCAGAACAAGAAAGTTTATTACCGCTTGATCAACATACCCATCATGCTTATCGTTTGTTGATGGAATACTTTTGTTTCCCGGAAAAGTTTAGTTATCTTAAGCTCGATTTAGATTTTTTAAAGCGAATACCTCAGCATGTATCCGAACTTGAGCTTTTAATTCATTTCAAATTAAACTTAAATGATCAAGCCGTTGTTAGAAACTATTCTGAGCTAAATATTGCAAACTTTAAATTATTTACTACCCCGGTAATTAATTTATTTGAAAAATATGCTGAACCCCAGAAGATAGTTCATAAGCAATTAGAATATCCTTTAGTTACAGATGCACATCATCCTGAGTTTTATCAGGTATATTCAATACTTGAGATGAATATGGTGCGTGAAAAAACAAATCAGGAAGAAAGCTATGTTCCTGTTTTGCCGTTTTTTGCGATGAGCCATTACCACAATGATACAGCTCGCTTTTTTTACTCAGTGAACTATCAAAAGTTACAGTCTAATTTCGTTGAAATGGGCTATTCCATTATTTCTAAAAATTTAAATCCATTTTCAACGCGCTCAGATTTTATTAGCACCAAATTATTATGTTCAAACCGTGATTTACCTCATGAAGCACTGGGGCAGTCTAATAACGTATTAAATTTAAATGATAGTAGCTTGGCGAGACGTGCCATTGTTTTAAAACGGCCTACCAAGCCTTATAAGTTTGAACAAGGCCAAAGTGAACAGTGGCGTGTGATCTCGCATCTTTCATTAAATAGCTTGGCGCTTATGAAAGGGGATGCTGTTTCTCACGTTAAAGAGCTGCTGGCTTTATATAACTTACCGCAGTCAAAAGAAAACTATTTAATTATAGAATCAATTAAAAAATTAGAATTTTCTCTTACCCATAAACTCGTAGACGGCAAACCATTTCCAATGTTTGTAAGAGGAGTAAAAGCTGAATTACAAATTGATTCATCCGTATTTAGAGGGCATAGCTTATATATTTTTAGTCAGTTATTAAGTCGTGTTTTTAATTTAAAGGTTCAAATTAATAGTTTTGTTGATTTGGTGGTTAAGGATTATTCATCTCAGCAGGAGTTATACCAATGCAGTCAGAACGTTGGTGGCAAGACTCTTCTGTAACGGCTGAGTTGTTTCAACGCCCTAAGTCTTTTGAGTTTATTCAAGCAACACGTTTATTGCGTCATATGCCTGCCAATGACGCAGCTTTGTCATGGTCTGACTATTTTAAATTTGAGACCTCATTTAACTTAAATTTTCCGGCCACTGAAATTGAAAGTTTAGAGTTAGTAGATGAGCGTGTTCATTTAACAAACCTGATCGTTGGTCTTACCGGTATACAAGGTGCATTACCTTATACATATACAAATAAAATTAAGCAGGCTCCAAGGCAACAACGTGCTGAAACGAAAGAGTTTTTAAGCTTATTTAATCATAAGCTGACCAGTCAGTATGTAGAGTCAAGTATTACTTATCACTTGCCTGTGCGCTATGAAATTGAAAATAAAAATGATTATTTGGATATTCTCCATGCATTGAATGGCTATGTTCGCTCACAACATCAGCAACAAGACTTGGATGAATATTTCGCTGAATTTTCAGGCCTAATGCAGGGGCAAAATAATACGGTTCATGCTTTAAAGACGATGTTGAGTTGTATTTTTAAGCATGAAATTACAATTAAAGAGTTTGTACAGGAATCGTTTAAGTTAGCGGATGATCAGCTAACCACTTTGGGTGGAAGTCAACCGAGCTTACTTGGTATTAACACATTTTGTGGGGAAACGATTCAACAAATTGATGGAAAAATTGAGATTCAAATAGGTCCGCTTAAGCGTCAGCAATATTTAAAATTTTTACCTCATCAAGAGCTTAGCTTAAAGCTCAAAAAAATCGTAGAAACATGGTGCAGTCCAACTTTATCGATAGATTTAAGATTGATATTGGATGAGTCTGAAATACAACCTGTTCGCTTAACTCAAGGCCAAGAAAGTGGCCTAGGGCAAGGCGCTTTTTTAATGTCTCGTAAGCCTAATACACATAACGATGAAACATGTTATAGCCTTATAGGAGAGCAAATATGATTAAAAAAATATTACTCTCATTCATCGCTATTTTTACAGTTGTTAGTGGATTTATCATTTTCTACTGGCGTGATGTTCAATATAATCCAAATAAAAGCGACTTTTTCCTTTATTTTTTATTATTGCCAGCAATCATTACTTTGGTGATCTTATCACCTTGGTTAATTTATAGTGTTTATAAAAGCTACAAAGAAAAGAAAGAGCAGGCTGCAAATCAAAGTCAAGATGATGATAGTCAAAAATCATCTGCTGCAATTGAACAACCTCTAGAACAGCTGGATTTTAATGTATATTCCGCTTTTGCTATACATGCCCTAGGCGAGAATGAAACTATTATTGAAGAAATACAAAATTTTAAAAGTCCGGAGCTTGATGAGCAATTGTTGAATTCGTATGGATTGCCTCTTTTATCTTATCGAATTAAAGATTTAGCTGAGACAAATGATGAGGATATTCAATATGCTGCTTCACCAAGACAAGTTCGTATCATGTCTTTAATCAGGCAACAACTAGAACAAAATATAGAGAATTTGTATCGCTTGGCTGAACATTTAAAGCGCTCAATTTTATTTTATGAATCTCATCAGATCCGTGAATATCATATGCATCCTGCATGGGTCGATCCAAATAGCGAATATGAAGATGTGGAAACACCCGTAGTTGAAGTACACCGTTTAAATCGACTGAATTTGCATATTTTTCTTCCAGAAGATTTATTACATGTTTGGAATGATGAGCAAAGTAATGATCTGATTTTAGAGTTTTTTACTGAGATTGGTATTATTTCCCAAAAAGTTCATATCGAATATCACTTTTTGGGTGAGCGTGTAGCTTATCAAGAATTTATTCATTTATTAAAACGCATTCAAAAGAAAGAGCATGAGGTATTTCTCATGCTGGCTGTCGATTCAGAGATTGATCAAGATCTTATTGATGAAAAATCATGGATGGTCAAAGATTATATTCCGGCTGAATTTGCTGCAAGCTGCCTCCTTGCGGACCCATCATTAAAAATCGAAGAACTCGAACCGGCTAAAAACTTAAAAATTGTGGTGGGCCAAGAAAAAGCAGCCAAAGTTCTTCATACGCTGAACTTAAATGAATTACCGCAGTATGAGGGAGATGAGCCATACGTACTTATTCTTTCAGACCAGACAGATATAAAAACAGCGAAGCAATTACAGCAGCAGTTTGCACAAACATCTGTTGAACCACATCACTATATTTATGTGAAATCTTCATTGGGGCATACCCAGCATTTAGTTGATATTTATGGCTTTATGCTTAGTATGCATTTTCCTGAACATATCGTTCCTTTTGTCTTTGGAGAAAATACAGTGTCAGCACATACATTTGTGCAGAGTGTCACTGAAAATTCAGAAGATGATGCGATGGTGTTGAATAGCTAATTTAAACTTTGAACTTAGAACGAGAATAGAATGCATACAATTTTAGGCTACTTGTGGCAGTACATCACGAATCCTAAAGCAATTATCGCCTTGTCATTGTTCGTGGCATTGATGTCTTCCTATACTTCAATTCCTCGCCATATATTTTGGGCTTTAGCATCTGCATATGCTTTAGGGCTCATCGCTTATGGAATTTATTGGCTAATTCAGCGTAAAAAGCATGCTGTTCAAGGTGAAGAGCTTGCACAAGCGATTGAAAAGGATACCCAAGCAGAGTACGGCAAAAATAAAGATAAAGAAGAGCTGCAACTTATTAGCCAACAAATGAAAGAATCTATTCAATTGATTCGTAAGTCAAAGTTAGGCGATAAAAAGGGGAACGCAGCACTATATGAGTTGCCATGGTATATGGTCATTGGTAACCCAGCTGCTGGTAAAAGTTCTGCGATCTATAATTCTGGTTTAAAGTTTCCTTTTGAAGAAACTCATCAAAAAATGGTTTCGGCTGGTTTAAGCGGTACGCGTAATTGTGACTGGTTTTTTTCGACTGAGGGTATTTTACTCGACACCGCTGGACGTTATTCGGTCTATAGCGAAGACCACTCTGAATGGTTAGGCTTTTTAAGTATCTTAAAGAAGAACCGTTCTAAGGCTCCAGTAAATGGTTTAATTCTTATTGTTAGTATTGCTGAGCTTGTTAGTCAGAGTCCTGAACACTCATTAAAGCTTGCGAAAAATTTACGCGCTCGTATTCAGGATTTAACCGAACGTTTAGAAGTGGTTGTACCCGTATATCTAGTCTTTTCAAAAATGGATTTGATCGCGGGTTTTACCGAATTTTTCGAATTCTATGAAGCACAAGAATATAATCAGGCGTGGGGCGCAACACTACCATATGAGCAAAACTCTTCTCATAATGCCGTAGATCTTTTTGAGAAACACTACAATATTCTTTATGACGGTTTAAAAGGGGTCAGTTCAACTCATCTTAGCCGTCGACATTCTCAAAATATCTCACCTAGTGTGATGACTTTCCCATTAGAATTTAAGACATTAAAACCAGCATTAAAAAGTTTTATTGCGACACTGTTTGAAGATAACCCTTACCAGTTCCAACCAGTTTTCCGCGGGTTTTATTTCACGAGTGCTTTGCAAGAAGGCGTAATAGAAAGTCCAATGACTGAGCAAATTGCACAGGAATTCCAGCTTTCCCAAATTGCTCAAAGTGAAGTAAAAGATCAACTAAAAACAACGCCTAACCATGGTTATTTCTTAAAAGGCTTGTTTTCAGATGTCATTTTAAAAGATAAAGATCTGGTTAAACAGCATGTCAATACAAGCAAAAAGCGTCAGCGTTATATTGCATTTATTGGTGCTTTAGCTGGCGTATCCATTATTCTAGGTGTGTGGGTTTGGTCATATCGTAACAATCAACAACTTATTGCTGAAGTTCAAGCTGATTTAAATAAAGTTGTTCAATTGGAAAAGAGTTCAGGTCAACAATTGTCGACTCAATTAGAGGCCTTACTTATCTTGCAAAGACGTCTACAACAGTTAGACGAATTTGATGAAAATAGACCACTAAAATTTAGTTTTGGTTTATATCAAGGTAATGAGCTACGTGAAAAATTAAAAGCTGAATATTTAAAAGGTGTTAAGCAAATTGTTTTGATACCTACACAGCAAAATATTGCTCAGTATTTGCAACGTGTAAAAAATAACGAAGCAACTTTAAAAGCAAATCATACCAATGTTGAGATCAAGCAAACTGCTCAAACTCAGCAATATTTGGAGCCTTCGGATACTAACCCTCAAGATGCTTATAATGCTTTAAAAGCATATTTAATGATGAGCAATCCACAGTATATGGATGCGAGTCACTTAAGTGATCAGGTAACGCGTTTCTGGCGTTCTTGGCTTGATGCCAATAAAGGGCAGATGCCACGTGCAGATATGATTCAAGAAGCTGAGCAGATCTTATCTTATGCAATGACATTGGCAAATGATAAAGAATTCCCGATCTTAGATGCTGACTCTCAACTCGTAGATCAGACACGTCAAGTATTGCTCTCTGTTATTAGAGGTATGCCAGCGCGTGACCGTGTTTATAATGAAATTAAAATGCGTGCTGCTGTGCGCTTCCCAGCTTTAACTGTGAGCCAGATTGTTGGTGACGCAAATAAAAATATTGTATTGGGTAGTTATGCATTACCAGGGGTATTTACTCAAAAAGCTTGGAACGAGTATGTAGAAAAAGCAATTGAGGAAGCAGCAGACAAACCTACGGATACTAAAGACTGGGTGCTTAATAGCCGTCAATCTGATGATTTAACTTTCTCTGGTAGTCCAGAGCAAATCAGAAAGCAGCTTACTGCATTGTATAAACAAGAATATATTGCAGAGTGGAGAAAATTCTTAAGTGGTATTCACTATGCAAAAGCAACTCAGTTTGCTCAGCAAGTTAAAAATATTGATGTATTGGGCGAACCACAAAATTCACCAATTCGCACGCTTATTGAACGCGTAGCCATTGAAACAAATTGGGATAATCCGGTTGTTCAAGCAGAGTTAGCAGCGCCTCAAAAAGGATTTATTGCATGGTTTAAACGTAAGGTTCTAAACCATGATGATAAACAATTAGCAAATCAGGCTGTAACGAATGCTCAAGGGCCTATTTCTCAAGAATATCAAATGTTCTATCAATTGGTCCGTAAACGTGATGATCAGCAAGGTAAATCTTTGCTTGATGAATATATGACGAATCTAGCCTTAGTACGTAGTAAGTTTAATGAACTTAAGAATGCGGGTGAGATCGGACCGAATGCGATGACATTGGTTAAGCAAACTTTAAATGAGCAGACATCGGTATTTAACCAGACTCAAAAAATTGTAGATGAAAAGATGGCGGTTGGTTTCAGTGAAATTGATCAGCAACTTCTACAAAAATTAGTGGTGAGTCCACTTACCCAAGCCTTTGAAAGCTTAATTACACCTACTCAAGATGAAATTAATAAGCTATGGGTAATGCAAGCTTATCAACCATTTACTGCAAATCTTGCTAAGAAATATCCATTTAACTCATCAGCTTCTTTACAAGCAACAAGTAGTGAAATTGGACAAATTCTTGGTGAGAACGGCAGTATTTCCCGCTTTGTTAAAGAGAGTTTAGACCCGTTTGTTATCCGCCGCGGTTATACCTTAACCTCCAAAACATGGAAAGATTTGGGGATTAGTTTAAACCCACAATTTGTTATGAACTTCCAACGCTATGTTGCACCTACAAATGGAATGGCAACAGGTGAGTTAAATAGCCAAGCACCAGCTGCTCCGGCAACCAATCAGTCTAACTTCCAGTTCTACCCAATTCAAAACCCGCAGTTACTTTCATATACCGTTGATATTGATGGTCAGCGTATGACTTATGAAAATGGGGTGCAGCAATGGGTTAACTTTATTTGGCCAAATCAAGGCAGTATTCCGGGTGCTCGTATTACGGCTGTAGATTTACAAGGTCAAACACATACCATTTTTGATGAACCAGGCGAATACGGGATTAACCGTTTAATCGATAGTGCACAGCGTAAAGAGCAAAACGGTGGTTTTGAAATGCTTTGGCGCAGTAAGACAGATCCATCACTCTTTGTGAAAATGAACTTCCGTCTTATTAGTAGTAATTCAGGAAGTATCGGTTCAAGCCGTGGCTACTCTGGTATGCAACTGGTGGACAAAGTGACTGCGGATAAAGCTGCTCGCGTTGTATCCGCACAGCAAGCACCAGCTCAGGCTGCTGCTCCTGCCAAAACTGAAAATCCAGTTTCTGCACTAGCACAACCTGCTGCGGGAGTTAAGCCATGACATGGAAACTAACCTCTACATTCAAGGAGGAGCATTGATGCATACATTAAAAACAACTCCTCTGTATTACGGGAAAAGCCCTGCGCGTGGTGATTTCTTAAAGACAAAAGGTCAATATGCCTTAATACAGGTACTTGATCAGTGGATAACAGAAGCATTGGAATATGCAATGCAGTCAAATATGTTCAAAGAGGCATATAGCAAGTTGCCTTCATTGGATTTCTTTATTGCAAATCCACAAGAGAACATGTTCTTGGCTGCTAATTTGTTGGCGAGCGAAGACAGTTCAGGCCGAGCTTTTCCGATGGTACTCAGTCATTTACTTGAGATTGATTTGCCATATGAAAATTTATTATATGCACCTTATAGCTATAAGCATGTCTTAGTTGATTTATTTCAAAATAATCGCGCATTAAGAGGGATTAAAGACTCTGACTTATTATTTGGTAAGCTAAATCATTTACCAAATCAAATTCAGGTTTTATCTGAACGTGAATGTGTAGGTTTTTATGAAAATCATACCATGCATTCATTTGCTCAGTTAATGAAGCTAAGTATTTATGAGTTAGCTCAAAGCATGATTGGTTTAGGATTACTACTACAACCAATTTTACAAAATGGGACTAGCCGTTTAAATAAAGTCTTGATTCTACCGATTAATAATCCTGCTTATTGTTATGAAATAGCGGCATTCTGGGTCAGTATTATTTGTCGTTTTTTAAAACAGCATAATACCGAAGTATTAATTGGGTTGTTACATCGGGAGCAGCCAGTATTATTCTTTGGTTTCCAAGGTGCTGATATTTTAGCTCTTAGCGATATTTTTACTCAGAATATGGATAGCAAACATTGGGTTTCTTTAATACAAGCTCAATGGATTGATACTTATTTGGAACAGAATGCTGGTTTAGCAACGCTAGAACAATCTTTATGTCAACGCCAATTAAGTTTAAATCAAGGTTTAAAACTATTTAGACAGACTTTTTTGGGTGAATAACAATGAATCAAAAATATCAAATTAAACTTTCACAACTTATAAAAGGCTGTTTTATATATGCAATTGCGAATTATGCTTTAGCACAGCCTATAGTTGTAGAAGGTGTAGTGCCAAATGAAGCAAGTAAACAGGCTATTTTAATGAAAATGCAGTCTGTTTATGGTGCAGATCAGGTTGTCGATAAAATACAAGTTCGACCAGTTGCCGCTCCAAATGGATGGAGTGACTCTGTCACACGAGTGATTACACCTGATCTTAAAAAAGTTTCTCAGGGTAAGTTAAGTGTTAATGGAACCCGATTTGAACTGACCGGGAAAATGCTAAATCCGACAGAAATACAGCCAACCATTCAGTCTTTTCAGAGTTTGGTACAGCCTCCATATCAATTATTTTCCCAGCTTTCTGTAAATCAGGCTGAGCAGAAGATTATTGATGATGCTTTAAAAAATCGAATTATTGAATTTGAATCTGGTAGTGCAGTATTAACTGAAGCTGGGCAAAAAATTCTTGATGAAATGGCTGTTGCTTTAAATAAAGTGGGCGGGAAAAAAGTCAAAATTGTGGGGCATACCGATAGTTCTGGTGATGCGAACAAAAACTTAAAACTCAGCCAAGATCGAGCTTTGGCAGTTAAAAATTACTTAATTAGTAAGAATATTCCTGCTGATCATTTATCTACCGAAGGTTTAGGTTCATCTAAGCCTGTAGCGGACAATACTTCTGCGGAAGGTAGAAAGAAAAACCGCCGAATTGAGTTCACCGTTTTATAGGGATAAGGAGAAGAATATGGCTAGCCCTTACATTACGATTGGATGCCCAACGACAGGTGGAGGGCAAGTCATTTCTGGTAATAGTGCATTTTTAATTGAGGGAATCGCAATTGCATGTGTAGGTGATAAAGCAACTTGTCCGGCGCATAAAACGGTTTCTACGATTGTTTCCGGTGACCCAAATATGCAAGTGATGGGAAAAGCAGCAGCAAGAGTAAATGATTCATTATCGTGTGGCTGTAAATTATTACCGAAACAAAGTTTGGTTAATCAAGGGTAGCAGAGGGTATATCTTTTTTTCTTAAATGTTTAAGTTAAAAAGATATGTGTACTAATTAAATGATCTTAAATGGTATTAGATTTTTTATTCAGATATAAGAAATCGAATAAATCATATTAATGATTGTAATGCTGGGTTATTTGTCGGATAAAGCTAAATTTTGGTAATATACGGGCATTATGATTTTAAGTATTAAATTATTTAAAAATATTGAGAGTAATGATGAGTAGTTTAAAAATTTTAATTACAAAACTTTCTACAGCTGCACGCACTGCTTTAGAAAAATCTGCTAATGCTTGTGTTCTTCAGCAAAACTACGAAATTGAAATTGAACATTTATTTTTAGAGTTACTTAATCAGCCTTTAGAAAACGATTTAAAAATTTTATTAAAAAAATATAAAATCTCAGCCGATGCTTTAGCAGATGATTTAAAAGAAACAATTTCTCAATTACCAAAAGGTAATACACGTACTCCAATTTTTGCTAAATCAATTGTTCGTTTATTTGAACAAGCTTGGTTATTGGCTTCAGCAGAACAAAATCCTGTCATTCGTAGTGGTCATTTACTGGTTGCATTATTAACTGCACCTGACCTCTATCAAATTGCAACGAGAGCTTCGAGTTTATTCGATCTTTTCCCGATAGACTCAATGAAACATAAGTTTCTCGAAATTTGTGAAAAAAGTGTAGAACAACAAGAAGAATCAAAAACATCTTCACAAGCAGATGAATTAGAACAAGCCGTGACTCCAACTGCAAAAACTCAAAAAACACCTGCTTTAGATCAATATACAATTAATTTAACTGAAAAAGCGAAGAACGGCGGAATTGACCCTGTTATTGGGCGTGAATATGAAATTCGTTTGATGCTTGATATTTTAATGCGCAGACGCCAGAACAACCCAATTTTAACTGGTGAGCCAGGTGTAGGTAAAACAGCTGTAGTTGAAGGGTTGGCTTTAAAAATTGCTCAAGGTTTAGTTCCTGAGGCATTAAAAAATGTACATTTGCATGTTTTAGATATGGGGCTTTTGCAAGCTGGGGCAAGTGTTAAAGGTGAATTTGAAAACCGTTTAAAGCAAGTTATTCAAGAAGTCCAATCATCGGCTCATCCTATTATTTTATTTATTGATGAAGCGCATACGCTTATTGGAGCAGGTGGCCAAGCGGGGCAAAACGATGCTGCCAATCTTTTAAAACCTGCACTTGCTCGTGGCGAGTTACGTACTATTGCTGCAACAACATGGGCAGAATATAAACAGTATTTTGAGAAAGATGCTGCATTGAGCCGCCGTTTTCAGGTGGTAAAGGTTGAAGAACCGACCGAAGAAGTTGCTGTGGATATGCTACGTGCAATGATTCCCGTAATGCAAAAGCACTTTAATTTACAAATTGATGATGAAGCAATTGTAACGGCTGTACATGCCTCTCATCGCTATATTAGTGGTCGTCAACTCCCAGACAAAGCAGTAAGTGTTCTTGATACTGCAGCAGCGCGTGTAGCTTTGACCCAAAATGCACAACCAGTCAAACTTGATCAATTGAAAGCACAAGAACATAACTTAAAGCTTGAGCAACAAATTTTGGAAAATGAACACCGTCAAATTCCAATACATCATGAAAGATTAGAAAATCTGAAAAACCAACTAGAGTCATTACAAAGTGAGATCCAAGAGACTCAGGAACAATGGCAAAAAGAATTAGAGCTAGTTCGTAAAATTCAGGAATTAGAAGCGCAGAGCCATTCTAATGAGTCTGAAGCCTACGATCAGATTAATTTAATACGCAAAGACCTTGCTGATATTCAGGGACAACAGCCGTTAGTTTTTGAGCGAGTAAACTCTCAGATTATCAATGAAATTATTTCTGATTGGACAGGTATTCCTGTTGGGAAAATGGTCAATGATGAAATTAAGCAGATTTTAACGCTTGAAGATAAATTAGGTGAGCGTGTAATGGGGCAAGATTATGCACTTACACAATTAGTTCAAGGGATTAAAACTTCAAAAGCTAAATTAGAAGATCCAAATAAACCTCAAGGGGTGTTCCTTTTAGTCGGGCCTAGTGGGGTTGGTAAAACTGAAACTGCTTTAGCCTTAGCTAATGAGTTATATGGCGGTGAACAGCATTTAATCACGATTAATATGTCTGAGTATCAAGAAGCACATACTGTCTCTTCGCTTAAAGGTGCACCTCCAGGCTATGTTGGCTATGGTCAGGGTGGGGTTTTAACTGAAGCTGTACGCCGTAATCCTTATAGTGTTGTGTTACTCGACGAAATTGAAAAAGCACATAGCGATGTTCAGGAGTTGTTCTATCAAGTATTTGATAAAGGTACTTTAGAGGATGGTGAAGGGCGCGTTATTGACTTTAAAAACACGACAATCTTATTAACTTCAAATACGGGCTCGAGTGCAATTATGCAGGCATGTTTAAATCAGCCTGTAGAAGAATGGCCTACCGCAGAAGATTTAATCGAACATTTAAAACCGAGTTTATATAAACAGTTTAAGCCAGCCTTTTTAGGGCGTATGAGAGTTGTGCCATATTTCCCATTGCATGATGATTTATTGATTCGAATTATTAAACATAAATTGGGCAAAATTACTGCTCGAATTGAAAAACAATATGGAACGGAAGTTCAATATTCAGATGACTTGGTTGAATTGCTACTCAGCCGTTGTACTGAAGTGGATAGTGGCGCCCGTAATGTTGATAACATCTTAAATTCTACAGTTTTACCTGCTTTGGCAACTGAAATTTTAGTGGCGTTAGCAGATCAAAAATTGCCAAAATTGATCATGATTGATGCAAAAGATGACGAGATCCAATATTTACTAGATCCTGTGGCGAAGCCTGCTAAAAAACGGACTAGTAAAAAGTTGAAATCAGAAGTTTAAAAATTTAATAGAGCCAAAATTAGATGAGTATTGATATTTCTGAACTACTTAAACCCATTAATGACAGCTTGCTTTGTGGTGAGGATTATTCATTTTCTAATGAATTTCACGAGATAAAGAAAGCCAGAACACAGGATGATCTATTATTAGATCAGGGGGATTGGGTTGCTGAACGGAAGCAGGCAGATTGGGACTTTGTTGCGAAGAGTGTAAGCACTTTGCTCATTGAAAAAACCAAAGATATCCGTCTATTAACTTGGGTAATAGAAGCCTGGACTCATCTAAATGGTTTTGAAGGCATGGTAAAGGGAATCACTTTAACTCATACCATGCTGAACCAATATTGGCAGGATATTCATCCAATTATTGAAGATGATGATTTGGATCAGCGTATTGGTTTATTACAAGGACTTATTAATCAGTTGCCAATGCTGTTGAAGAAAGTACCTTTAACTAACACAGCTCCTTATTATAACTTGCTTGATTACGATAATTTTCTATATCACGAAAATATACGCCGTAAGCAAACAGAAGAGTACGAGAGTCAGTCAGGTCCATCTGAATTAGAACAATTTGATCAAGCGATCTTTAATACCTCTAAAACCTTTCAATACTCAAGTTATCAAGAGTTTAATTCGGTTTTAACGGAGTGGAATGTTTTAAAGCAGACACTCGACCATTTAATGGGATTAGATTCACCGAGTTTTGCTGCAATTGATTCTGCATTTGAAACAATACACAGCACTTTACGTAAAATTTACAAAGCAGAGGCTTTTGGTACAGGGCTTGCGCCGAGCCAAGAACAGGCCGCTGTCATCACGACACCGTCTATGGAAAATCAAGTGCCTGTACAAATCGTATCAGACCAGCCTATGTTTCAGCCACAAGCACAAACTCACTTGGCCAATCGCGAGCAAGCAATGAAAGTGCTGCAAGAAATAGCTGATTATTTTCAAGCAAATGAGCCACATAGTCCTGTGAGCTATATGCTCCAAAAGACCATTAAATGGAGCCAAATGCCGCTGCATGAATGGTTAGCACAAGTGATTAAAGATGAGCATCCATTGCAAATGGTTCAGGAAATGTTAGGTGTTCAACCTAAAAATGAATATGAATAAAGATTGGTAAAGAGATATGTTTAAAGCTGAAAAAGTCCTGTGGGGCGAAGGTTTATTTTTAAGACCTCAACATTTCCAGATTCAAGATACCTATCATGAACAACGTTTAAATCATACGGTTCGTGCTGTTGTGCCATTTTCCTATGGCGTTCAAAAACTTAGTTTTGATGAAGCACAGTTAAGTACGCATATTCTTGCACTTGAATCAGTAGAAATGATTTGGCAAGACGGTGAAATATATCAAGCGCCTGCTTATGACTTATTACCTGAACCTATTTTGCTTGATGAGCTTAATTTACGTGGTGAAATGGTCATCTATTTGGCATTACCATTATTACAAGCCAATAAACAAAATTTAATCGATCAAAATCAATCACAGAAGGGGCGCTATCAATCACATTTGGTTGAGACTCACGATCTTTTCACTAACGCGACAGAAGCTGATATCAGCTTATTACGTCGCCGAGCTGTGTTTAAATTATTAGATGCACATAGTAATCCTGATCATAATTTAGATGGTTTCCTGTATTTGCCAATAGGTAAAATTAAACGTCAGAGTTCAGGTGCTTTTGAAATTGACCGCAAATTTATCCCGCCCATTTTGCATGTCGATGCATCTGAGACCTTGGTTTCAAATTTAAAAAGAACCTTGAATGTTATTAAGGCAAAAATTAAAACGATTCAAACCAATAACCGAGAAAATGAGCAGAAATTAATTGAATTCCGTTCAGGTGATATCGTTTCGTTTTGGTTGGTAAATGCTTTAAATACTGCTCATGCTGGTCTGAGCCATTTCTTGCAATATCCGCAAATTCATCCGGAACGATTATTCTTTGAATTGCTACGTTTAGCAGGTTCATTATTAACTTTCTCGACAGCTTATGAAGTTGATCAGTTGCCTGCATATAAACATCATAATTTGCAAGAGAGCTTCACCCAGCTCGACACAATTTTACGTGATTTACTCGATACGATTATTTCGAGTCGTTACATCAGTATTGCCCTTAAAGAAATTCGCCCTTCATATTGGGTGGGAAGTCTCGAAACCGATAAGATTACTCGAGATACCAGACTTTATATTGCTGTATCAAGTAGCGTGATGCAGACCCATGAGTTGATTCAAATCGTTCCTCTACGTTTTAAAATTGGTAGTACTTTAGATGTTGAACAACGTGTAGTTGCAGCATTACCAGCGATTCCATTACACCACTTAATCCAAGTTCCAACTGCTATTCCAGTACGTTCGGGTGTGAGCTATTTTGAAATCG
>NZ_POYH01000101.1:29210-48588 GCF_002899995.1 Acinetobacter sp. AKBS16
CCGCATCATGAACTCTATCAACGTATGTTGGATTCAGAAACGATTTGTATTTATGTTCCGGCTGGATTCCAAGATATCAGTATTGAGCTGATTGCGGTCATGAACGCTTAAAGATAAAGGAGAGAAAAATGTCACAATCTACAGGTGCTCCTTCTTTATTTGACGATGGGCAAATTGGGACAGGGGGGAATAATAATAGCCAGTCCCAAGTAAAATTACAGGCAATTAATCTGATTGATTTATTGCATGATGGTTTTTACTTAATCTTTTTAATTCGAAATCAGTATGTGCCAGCTGATCCACAGCGCTTTCGTGAAAAAATTCTAGATTTGCTTAATCGATTTGAGCAACAAGCGAAAAAGTTACAATTTTCAGCTGATGATATTCATGATGCTAAATATGCGTTTTGTGCGCTAATTGATGAAACGATCGTAACCCAGCAAGACCCAAGTTATTTTAATTTACAAAATTCTTGGTTAATTAGTCCATTACAGTTAAGCCTGTTTGGTTCACAGTTAGCGGGTTATCAATTCTTCGAAATTTTAGAGCAACTACGTAGTCGTGGAAAAGAGCGATTAGCTGCTCTTGAAGTCTTCCATTACTGCTTATTATTAGGTTTTCAGGGTAAATACCGAATTGAGTCAATTGAAAGCCTTAACCATTTGGTGGCACGAGTAGGCGATGAAATTGATTATCTGAAAGGGAAAAAAGTGGCTTTTTCGCCATTCTCGGCAATTCCTGATCAGATACGAAATATTATCCATCGTGAGTTACCTTTTTTCTGGATTTTGATTTTCTTATTGATTTTTGCATTACTTACCTTTGCAGGTTTAAGATTTATGCTTAATAATCAAAATGATAAAGCATTATCTAATTATCAAAATGTGATTTCTGCCCCACAAGAGCAGGCACATATTACAATTTACTTACCTTGATGATGGAAAGAAATGGCTCAGGAAAAACCAACTTCTATTCGAGTTTTGCAATCGAATAAAAAAAAGTCGAGATCACCCGTAATCTATATCATCATTGGTATTATTGCAGGTGTTTTTGTAAGTATCTCGCTGTTCCTGTTCTTGTCTCAACCGTATTCATCCGACCCTACAAGTGTTGAGAGCAAATCGAATCAAGATCAGGAGCTTGACCAAGTCTTGATGACTAATTCTTCTGCACATGACCAAGCAGTAAGTGATCAGCAAGAGCAAACTGATCCGATGAGCCATGATGGTTTTGAGCAACCTAAAGAGAATGAGTTAAGTAACATTTTTAAGCCTGCTCCTCATAAAGAGGCCGAACCTAACCCACAACGTGTTTCACCTTTTGATGCACAGTTAACAGGTGAACAGGTTGTACCTAAGCAACAGGCTGTAGCTAAACCTGTACAGCCAAAACTACAGGTAGTTCAGCAAAAACCGGCTACCCAGATGAAAGTGGTTCAAGCCAAACCCGCTGAGGTAAATAAAGCTCCGGTTGAACAAGAGGCTGATGTGGAACCACCTAAAGCTTCGGTTGATATTAAGATTACACGAAGTCCATTTGCTGTGAATTAGTTAAGTCATGATGATTTTTCTAATTTTCTTTTGTTTTGCTTGTCTTGCTATAGGGCTAGCATTTTTGATGTCTTATGAGTTAAGAAATAAGGGTAGAACATTTGTTCTATCTTTATTACCTCAGGGGCGTCGGCAGCTAAATCAAGTTAGACAATTTGCTCAAACAATGAATCAGGCTGCGGCTCCTGAAAAACTACAATCACATTGGCATTTACAGCAGTGGTGGATTGTAATTGCAGGATTTTTTTTATTTGCCAGTATTTTAATTTTTGCTTTTACTCGACCAATCAGTTCAACACGAATTGAAGCCGAGTATCTTAAAAAAACTGATCCGCAAATTTATGCATTATTAAATGGAGAAATATTATCGCCTCCACCTGAAGTAGATGAAAGCCTGATTGAAGCTGCAATTGTTGAAGCAACTCAGTTAGAGCAGCAATATGCTTCTCAAGAAAGTGGTGTTATAAATTCTTCACCAATTGATAATACAAGTTTTGATGGCCGTGCGATTTTAGATACGAGTTTAGTCAACCGTAAGTGGGATAAAATGAACCCACGCTATAAGCAGCGTTTGCTTATGGTCTTTAAAATTATGAAAGAACAATATGGTTATGAACTTGTTTTGCTTGAAGGTTATCGTAGTCCAGCACGTCAAAATATGTTGGCAGGCAATCCGAATACAACCAGAGCAAAAGGGTATCAAAGTTATCATCAATTTGGTTTAGCGGCAGATGTGGCCTTTAAGCGAAACGGTAAAGTTGTTATTTCTGAACGTGACCCATGGGCTATGCAGGGTTACCGCCTATATGGGCAAGTTGCTGAGTCCGTCGGGCTTACTTGGGGTGGTCGCTGGAAATCTATACAAGATTATGGCCATACAGAATATAGAATGCCAGGCTTGAAGAAAACTCAAGAAATGGCGGAAAAGCTGATTGCTGAAAGCTTAAATGACATAAGTTAAACCTATGAGCCTGATTGGAAGCGATCATGTAAAACGGTAGTCATGTGATCGACAAGCTGGGAAATCAACCCAGCTTTTTCCCATGTATAAATTGAAACAACCATAGGTGAAGCTTCACCTAAAGATTTATATCTACGTACACGACGGCCTTTTGTGGTACTAACTGGCAGTAAAGATATTCCCAAACCTGTTTCGACACTTACTAGAACACTTTCTAAACTACTGCCTGTAAAAGCAATATACCAACGTCGCCGTTCACGTTCTAATGTTTCAAACATTTCATCTCGGTAAAGTCCACCTTGAGGAAAGGTCACTAAACGAATTGGTTCAGACAAAGGCGTAATCGCATTTTTACTTTCAAACCATGCCATTTCTTCAGGAAAAGAGGCATAACAATCGGCGCTGGCCGCTGATTCTTTCACAATAACAATGTCCAGTTCACCATTACGATAGCGCTCTGTCAGGTTACGGCTTAAGCCTGAAGTGACATCTAACCGAATAGTACGATGTTCTTGAGCAAATAGACCGAAAACTTCTGCCATAGCAGTACTCATCATATCTTCTGGCAATCCAATTCGAATAGGGATGCTGCCAGCTGGATCTTTTAAGACCGCCTCGGCCTCTTGTTGAAGCGTCAAAATCCTTTGAGCATAACCAATTAAATATTCACCTGAAGCTGTTAACTGTAATGGTCTTGCTGTGCGATCAATCAGGGAGTGTCCAACCGATTCTTCGAGGCGTGCTAACTGCTGACTAATAGTTGATTGTGTCAGATGTAACTTATCAGCGGCGGCTGTAAAACTACCACTTTCAAAAATGGTCACAAATGCACGAAGAAGACGAGGGTCAAACATAAATGAATACCATCAATAACGCAGAGAACAAGATGCTTAAGTATTTATAATCTTAATACAATCGATTAAATAATTTAATTTCCAAATACTTTTAAGCGCGCTTATTCTAATGCCAAATTGTTATGCAATTCATTTTTATTTGGAGTGTTTCATGCGTAAGTCCCTCATATGGATCAATCTGATCATTGCGATGGGTGCTTTGGGTTTTACAAATGTGGTAAATGCAAAGGATGAATACCCTTTACACATGGCAGCTGCAAATGATGATATTCAGTTAATAAAACATATTTTGTCTCAAAAGACCTTAATTGATGCACGTGATGAAACAGGTTCAACAGCATTAATGGTGGCAACAAGAGCAAACAATATACATGCTGCTCATATGTTGATTGAGGCCGGCGCAGATGTAAATGCTAAAGATAATATACAAGATAGTCCTTATTTGTATGCAGGCGCACAAGGTTATTTAAAAATTTTACGAATGACACTCATGCATGGTGCCGATTTAAAGAGTACTAACCGTTATGGGGGAACCGCGCTTATTCCAGCAGCAGAACGGGGCCATGTAGAAACTGTCCGTACTTTAATTGCTGCAGGTGTAAACGTAAATCATGTCAATAATTTAGGTTGGACAGCTTTACTAGAAGCAATCATTTTAGGTAATGGCAAATCCAATTATCAGCAAATTGTGGCACTTTTGCTAAAAGCTGGTGCCAATCCGAATTTGGCAGATAAAGATGGGATCACACCATTACAACATGCACGTACAAGAGGGTATCGTGAAATTGAAAAACTCCTGCTTGTAGCTGGTGCAAAGTAGATTGAGGAGGAATAAATGAAAGAAAATCAGGAATTTTTACGTCAAGCCATTGAGCTTGCTTATAACAATATAGAAAAAGGTGGCCGACCATTTGGTGCAGTAATTGTAAAAGATGGCAAAGTAATTGCTTCAGGTGTCAATCAAATTTTGACAACCAATGATCCGACTGCACATGCTGAACTATTGGCGATTCGGGCAGCCAGCCAAGTTCTAGGAACCGCGAATTTAGAAGGCTGTTCGGTATTTGCAAGCGGGCATCCATGTCCTATGTGTATGGCTGCAATGCGTTTAGCGGGTATAAAAACAGTTAACTATGCTTATTCTAATGAAGATGGCGCACCGTTTGGTTTATCTACAGCTGAAATATATGCCGATCTTGTAAAACCATTTGCTGAACAGTCCATGAAAATCGAATATGTGCCTGTTCGATTTGAAGACCGTACCGACCTTTATGTGTTTTGGAAAAATTATAAAGCTAAGCAATCGGGCCTAAAGTAATGAAGCAGACTGGAGCTTTCTTGGCTCGTCCCATGCTTATTTTGACAGTCGCTCTGGTTGCACTCAATTTAAGGCCTTTTATGACCAGTATTGGTCCTTTAGTCTCAAAGATTCGAGTAGGTACCGGATTAAGTCTACAAGGAATAGCTTTACTCACTTTATTGCCCATGATGTTGATGGGACTTATTGCCTTTATTGGTCCAATCGTACAGAGCATGGTTGGAGAACGCAGAGTTGTTTTGGGTGCTTTGCTGACTATATGTATTGGATGCGCACTTAGATTTTTATTTCCTACAGCTGAGGGCGTAATTGCTAGTGCAATAATTATTGGTTTAGGCGTCGCGCTAATACAGGCTGCTTTTCCAGGAATTATTAAACGAGAGTTTAGTCAACATATCGGGCCTATGATGGGGCTTTATTCAGCTATGCTTATGGGTGGTGGCGCACTAGGCGCATGGTTGGCACCTGTGATTTCCAATATAACGGGTCTATGGTCACTGGGGCTGGCTTTCTTTACTATACCCGCTGTATTAGCATTAGTATCAACATTTATTTTTTTACCCTCCATTGTAAGTTCGACTGCCCATCTGTCACCTGTAAAAACATTATTAAAGAAACCTAGAACATGGTTGTTAATGCTGTGTTTTGGTTTGGTCAATGGTGGCTATTCTTCGGTGGTTGCGTGGTTGGCACCTTCGTTTCAAGATCATGGCTGGAGTATTTCTCAAAGTGGGAAATTGCTTGCCTTACTTGCCTTGAGTCAAGCAGCCTCGGCTCTGTCTTTGCCTATTTTAGCTAGGAAATATAAAGATCGACGTCCGTGGTTGTGGTTTACTCTATTCATGCAATTTGCTGGCTTTGCAGGACTTGCTTTTATACCTGAATTTGCCTCTGTGTTATGGGCAATTTGTTTAGGAATAGGCTTGGGAGGTTGTTTTGCCTTAACACTTATTGTGGCATTAGACCATTTTGAAGAGCCGAACAATGCGGGTGCTTTATCTGCACTTATGCAAGGAGGCGGTTTTTTACTTGCTGCAATACCGCCTTGGTTTGTAGCAGCTTTGCATGACTTTACAGGGACTTATAAGGCAGGCTGGATTTTTCATTTATGTAGTGTGATATTGGTCATTGTGTTAGTGGTAAGGTTAGCTCCAAGAAGTTATAACAAAATTCACTAATAAAGGTTTAGGTGAGTAAAGAATATTACGGACCTAAAGAAATACTATTTTGAAGGGAAGATAGTTAAATAAAAGTGATAGGATAATATTGAAACTTTCAGTTTTTAAATGAACACAACAATATTTGATTTTTATGACATCTTCTTTGAAAAAAATAGCTTTATTAAAACAGGGCTTAGGAAAAAATAGTCCATTCGCAGCAGGTAGGCAAGGAACATTAGAGGCGATTGAGCATTTAGGTTATGTACAGATTGATACCATATCTGTCGTTGAACGTGCTCATCACCATATATTGTGGAGTCGAGTGCCAAATTATGATTTAAGCCATTTAAACAGTTTGGTTCGTGAGCGGCAGATTTTCGAATATTGGTATCATGCGGCATCTTATCTTCCTATGAAAGATTATCGATATGCATTACCGGCAATGATGTCTGTCAGAAAAGGGGAAAGTCGCTATTTTAATAGAGGCGATCAACGCCTTATGAATGAAATTCTGGCACGTGTTCGTGCCGAAGGTAAAATTCGGTTAAGGGATATTGATAAGAAAAATAAAGAGAGTTTAGGGAATTGGTGGAATACCGGTCCAGGCCGCCGTGCTTTTGAGCAGTTATATATGCAAGGTGACCTGATGATCTGTGAACGTAATGGTATGGAAAAAGTTTACGATTTAACTGAACGCTGCCTACCTGAAAATATTGATTTAAGTTTGCCTACGCTTTACGAATATGCTCAGTATTTATTTAATAATACGCTTCGAGCTCATGGTGCATTTACGTGGAAACAATTGGTTCATTTAAAGAAAAATGATTTAAAAGAAACCATGCGTGTCGTGCTAAAAGAGCAGATTGATGCAGGTGTCGTATCAGCGATTAAACTTGCAGATGGGCAAACTCTATATGTGGATGTAACTGCAATAGAGCAACAATTGGATACTGATTTTGGTCTAAAAATACTTTCGCCTTTTGATAACTCTCTTATTCATCGTGACCGTTTAACTTCTTTATTTGAATTTGATTATCGGATCGAATGCTATGTACCAGCGGCCAAACGGGTATTTGGATATTTTTGTTTGCCTATTCTTTATCAAAATGAGTTAGTAGGACGAATCGACTGTAAAGCACACCGGACAGTAAAAGAACTAGAAGTGATTAGTCTACATTTAGAAAAAACGGTAAAAGATAAAGAGCATTTCTTTTTTGAATTAGATCAGGAACTCAAGCGTTTTGCAGCATTTAATCAATGCTCAACTGTGAATGATAAGGTAGTCAAACTCATTCGCAGCAAGCTTTAAGTATCAATCTATTTGGGTAGTCAAAAATGATTAAAGCTAAAACACCAAAAGAGTAAAAATTTTTGGTGTTTAACTTCGCTTAGTTCAAAGACATACGGTATTGAATAACGCCGGGCTTTTGTGCAATCCAATCATAGAGCTTTTGGGCTGTTTGATTGCTTTCTTGAGTATGCCAATATAAACGTTCACAGCTATGTTTGGTGGCTTGCTTCTGTACATACTCAATAAGCTGTTTACCAATGTGTCGTCCACGAACTTCAGGTGATACATACAGATCTTCTAAATAACAGTAGTTATTTTCTGCCCAAGTAGACCGATGAAACATATAAGTGACAAAACCTAAAATACCTTCTTTATTTTTGGCAACTGCACAATAAATAGGTTCTTTTTCATCGAAAAAACGATCCCAAGTCATTTTTGTGATATGGAGGGGTAAATTGACCTGATAGAAATTTTGATAGGCAACCCAATATTCTAACCATTGAGTATAGTCTTGTTGTTGAACTGGCGAGACTTCGATCGTTTCATTTTGAATCATAATTACACTTCATTCTGACTAATTGATGAAATTATATGTTGGATATAAATGTTTTATAGAAACATTAAAGTATTAAAAACTAACACAATAAATTTGATGAGAAAAGAAATAGCTTATTTTTATAACTTTCTAAAATAAAAATTTTTTTATTAATCTTATTTTAAGCTAGCTTTATTATTCTAATAAAACAAAGCTCGTCTAAGTACACCTTTTAGCCACATTCTCCAGATGTGGCTCTTTTTATTTGCGGTTAGAAAAATCTAGAAGTAAATAAATATAATTAAATATTTATTTTTGAATCGCTATAAGTTTTTTTAATCATTTTCCATTGCATTACTATAAAACTTAACACCTATTTTAATGCGATCTCGACCATTACTCATACGCCAGCGATTCGTATCACGTAGGGAATACACACAGCCACAATATTCTTGCTGGTAGAATTCTTCACGTTTACTAATCTCAATCATGCGGCTAGAGCCACCATTTTTTCGCCAGTTGTAGTCCCAGTACTGAATATCGGGATAGTGTGAAGCAGCGCGAATCCCGCAGTCATTGATTTGCGCCATATTTTTCCATCTTGAAATCCCTAAAGAGCTGCTGATTAGACTAAACCCATGTTCATATGCATACAAAGCGGTACGCTCGAAGCGCATATCAAAACACATGGTACAGCGGATACCGCGTTCAGGTTCATTTTCCATACCTTTAGCACGGGCAAACCAATTATCGGTGTCATAATCTGCATCAATAAAGGGAATATTATGTTTTTCTGCGAAGCGGATATTTTCTTCTTTACGAATGAGATATTCTTTTACCGGATGAATATTAGGATTATAAAAGAATATAGAAAAGTTTATATTAGACTCAATTAATGACTCCATTACTTCTCCAGAGCAGGGAGCACAGCAAGAATGGAGTAATAATTTATTATGTCCAGATGGGAGTTCGAGTTTTTGACGTTGAATAGCCATAATTAAAAAATAAGTTATATTTTTATATATTTTAGATTTTTTAACTGCTTATAAAAATGAATTTTTTTCAATTAATGATGAAAATATCTAATCTTTATTATTTGTGCTGAATAATAAAGTATTTTTTAATTTTATTACATATAACAAATAATATATTATATTTGTGTAATATTATTAAAAATAATTTTAACTTTCTATTGTTAAAAAAGTGCACTCTATAGAAAATAGGAATAATTTTATATTTGTGTAACTATTTGTCTTTTATATATTTATCTACTAAGTTTTAGCTAGGAAAATTGTGTGATGAACGTCTCAAATAAGTATTATTTTTTAAATTTAAATATTTTTTTAGATTTATATTTTTAATAAATTTATACTAAAACAGTTATTCTATTTTTCTCATTTGAGTATGTGATATTTTAAGATATGGACGATTGGCAATGTAAGTATTGTAATGGTTACATTATGGTTAATCATTCAAGGATAGAGGTAGGGGAAAAAGTTTACTTTTTGGTATATAAATTCGATGCAAAAAATGAAAGAAAAAAACTATATAAAAAAGGAACTGTAATTGCACGTTGCGATAGTATTTTACATATCGAATCAAGAAAAAAGACATATAAAATAGAGGAGGCTAAAGTCTATCCTTTAGGTGCACCTATGCCATTTGTTTATAATATGTTCTGGATATGTGGTTGTGAAAACAGACCATAATATTTTTATTGAATCTAAAATGAATAATGAATTTAAATAATTTTGATGATTTTTTATTCAATTTTGCAAATTATAGTTTTTAATTTTTATAAATAGCTTAAATTGCTGAAAGGTTAAAGTTAGATGGCAATTTGACAAAATTCTAGCATCCTTTTATAAGACCTCAACTAAGCTTGAGATTAATAAAAATGAGTGAAAGGAATCAAAGTCGTTTATTAACGGTTGGTGAGGTTGCAAAACGTAGCGGTGTTGCAATTTCAACCCTTCATTTTTACGAATCTAAAGGTTTAATTAAAAGTATAAGAACCAATGGTAACCAACGCCGTTTTATTCTAGTGGTGTTACGCTACATTGCGATCATTAAAATTGCTCAAAAAGTTGGTATTCCATTAGATGAAATAAAACAAGCCCTAAGTAAATATCCGATGGGTTCTAAATTAACTGCACAACAATGGAAAGAGCTATCTCTCGATTGGCGGAAGAATTTGGATGAGCGTATTCAAAAACTCACAAGACTCAGAGACGAAATGGATTGGTGTATTGGATGTGGTTGTTTGTCATTAGAACAATGTCCATTAAGAAATCCAAATGATGTGTTGGGGCAAGAAGGTGCCGGGCCGCGTATTTTAGAAAGACCATAGAAGATAAATTTTATTGTTAGATATAACGCATCATAATTTAACATTTGCAATAGAGAATTATTTTGTAAGTTGCTCTCTATGAAGGTTTTTTATTGTAAACAAGTCATATAAAACATAAATTTTTTTGATATCTTTATTTCTTTTAGTAAGAAGCAAAATTTATGAAAAAAATTATCTTTCTTGGTTTAGCGCTTGTTTCGTTAACGGCTTGCTCATCAGTACAACATAAAGATTCAACTCCTCCAAAAATTGGTTCACCAAATCCTGCTAGTCAATATTGCGTTGAACAAGGCGGGAAATTAGAAATTAGAAATGAAGCAAATGGTCAGGTAGGTTATTGCCATTTGCCAAATGGACAAGTCGTCGAAGAGTGGAAATTATTCCGTGATAATCAGGCGAACTGTGTTTCAGAAGAAGCTCAAAAATTAGTTGGGCAATCTGGTTTAACCGATGATCAAATTAAGCAAAAAACGAAGTCAGAAATTGTTCGTAAAGTTGCTCCAGGTCAACCGATGACAATGGATTATCGTTCAAATCGAGTAACTGTCACAATTGATCCAACTTCTAAAAAAATTACTCAAGCAACATGTGGTTAATTCTTTAATTAAAGAATTAATTTAAGTTCGAACAAGAAGGCCTGTCAAAAGACAGGCTTTTTTTAGGCAGCCAAATAAATTGTTAAGCTTAATCACATAAATTTTCATAATGCACAAAAACCTGTTAAACCTCATTCAAAGAAAAACAACCATAGGTGTTAAGTTTTAAGTTCCTTTTAAATCATGTGTAGGACCGAGCTATGATGCAAGCAATGTTTTTCTTTAGTGCTGGAGCAGTTTTTGGTTATTGCTATCGTCATTACGATGCTAAAGTTAAAAAAGCCAATGATTCAAAATAAATGATTAAAAAGCCTGCTTCTTGAGTAGGCTTTTTTCTTTGTATTATTCCAACCCATTGAATAGAACATATTTTAAGTAATCATAAAAAAAGCCCCTAGCGGACTAGAGGCAGAAAAACTTCAGATGCAGGTAACAGGTGAATTATGCATCTGAGTTAAGTAGGTTGTATCAAACCATGTAGAGCACTTTACCAGTAAAAATGAGTAAAAATAGGGATGTGCGACTAATGGCTAATGTTTTCTGTATCTTTTTTAACCATTTTTGAAAGTAAATAATTTACTTCAGACCCGTTTAATTTTTGAATCTTATTATTAATAAATCAGAAAAAAGCTTTCAAAACATATCCTATTTATCAGTTCTACAGTTTTTATCTTTGTTTTTTATACGTTTTTTTAGATGAAAAGAATTTTAGAACAAAGACTATTCTTTTTTATGTATATCGTATACGATATATGAAGAATGATTGGACAGCTATTGATACCCATTCCATAACTTTTGAGATGGATTAACTCAAAAGTACAACTACCAATAGTTTTAACTATATTACTGAGGAATAATTATGAGTAATATCTTCACAGGATGTATCCCGGCGCTAATGACTCCATGTACTCCTAACCGTGAGCCAGATTTTGATGCGCTTGTGAAAAAAGGGCATGAGCTTATTGAAGCGGGAATGAGTGCGGTAGTGTATTGTGGTTCAATGGGCGATTGGCCTTTATTGACCGAAGCTCAACGTCAAGAAGGGGTAGCACGACTTGTAGCTGCTGGTATTCCGACAATTGTGGGTACTGGGGCAGTTAATTCAAAAGAAGCAGTTTCTCATGCAGCTCATGCAGAAAAAGTAGGTGCACAAGGGCTTATGGTAATTCCACGTGTATTATCACGTGGTGCATCACCAACTGCACAAAAGGCACACTTTTCTGCGATTTTAAAAGCTGCTCCTAGCTTACCTGCGGTAATTTACAATAGCCCGTATTATGGATTTGCGACTCGTGCAGATTTGTTTTTTGAATTACGCCGTGAATTTCCAAACTTAATTGGTTTTAAAGAGTTTGGCGGTGCTGCTGATATGCGTTATGCAGCTGAGTTCATCACTTCTCAAGATGATTCTGTAACATTAATGGCTGGTGTAGATACTCAGGTTTTCCATGGTTTTGTTAACTGCAATGCAACGGGTGCAATTACGGGCATTGGTAATGCTTTGCCTAAAGAAGTTTTGCAGTTGGTTGACCTTAGTAAGAAAGCTGCAGCAGGGGATGCGAAAGCTCGTCGTTTGGCACAAGAATTATCAAGCGCTTTAGAAGTTTTATCGTCTTTTGATGAAGGTACTGATTTAGTCCTTTATTACAAGTACTTAATGGTACTTAATGGCGATAAAGAATATACCTTACATTTTAACGAAACGGATGCATTGAGTGAATCACAACGTAAATACGTTGAAACTCAGTATGAATTATTCCGTACTTGGTACCGTAACTGGTCAGCTGAAATCTAAGCAAATATCTATAAAAAAAGAGGCTAACGATTTAGCCTCTTTTTTACTTCTATTATTTATTTTTTAGTGAGAACAATAACGCAGAGGAATATTAAAACTAAGCCTAAATAACTATTCATTGTTAAACTTTCGCCTACTACAACAACTGCCAATAAAGCTGCAACAGGAATTTCGACCAAAGCTAACGTCATGGCTTGACTGGCTGGAATACGTTTTAAACCAAAGCTAAAAAATAAATAGCCTAAGAACATAGGTACGATTGGGATATAAAGGGCTACCCAAATATTATTTGGATAATTAAATAGGTGAGTTGCTGTAATTAATAAAGTAGGTAATAACAGAACTGCTGAAATCCCAAAGATCACGCCCATGGCAGCTCTTGAGTCGATGCCTTTATGGATTAAGTTTTTCATAATCCATGAATATGTTGCATAACTCAGACTTGAGAGTAAGCCAAAAAATACACCTAATAGCCGTTCGGATTGGACGCCTTGATGTTGGTGACTATGTTCGCCTGCATATGAGAGTAAAACGACTCCTAAAAAACCAAGAATAAAACTGATAAGCCATTTTAATGAAAGCTTACGTTTATCTAATAACCACTCAAGCATAACTGAAAACAAAGGGGCGCAGCCAATTGAAATAACAGTACCAATTGAAACACCAGCTAATGAGACCGAAGAATAAAAAGCAAACGGACAAAGAATAGAAACAATGACGGCAATCAAAACTTTGGTTTTATAGTCAAAAAGCTTTCGGTAATCTTTTTTAATGGCTTTTAAACTTAAAAATGTGTGAATTAGACCACCGAAACCTACAGAAATGGTAGCAATCACAAGTGGACTGATGCCCTTTGCAAAAGATGCTGCTGTGCCTGCCGTACCCCATAGAAAAGCAGCAAATAGTACAGATAAGAAACCCGTATAATAAGTCAGGGAAAATTTTGCTTCTGTTGGCGTACTCATATGAAGTGACTCAAACTCTGAAAGTTTTATGCAGCAAGATTTCTACAAGATAATAATTTTTACCTTGTAAGGAATAATCAGCTCAATGGATAAGAATTTTTGACAGTTTCCCGTCAAGAGAACAGGGTAGTATGCTGGTATTTATGACGATTTGCTTGGTTAAATACAATAAAATAATGACGATTTCGGCATAGTCTAATAATAGTTTTGTGAATTAAATGGTATAAAGTATACTTTGTATAGGAATGATTTTAAAAATTATTGGTTTGTAGTGATATAAAAATAGTTTTTAAAAGCTTTGTATGAAGGATAAACCGTACCGAAAATGATGCTTTCAAAGCAATAATTTCATTATGGTGGATGACTAAAATTATCATCCTTTTGTTTGTGTCATATTTTGAGGTTAAGAGAATATTCGTGACGCTACCATCTTTTAATGTATCAAATCTTGGTGCAATGCCTTCGGTATCTGAAGTTATTGTCAAATATATTAGAGAAGCAATTATTGCAGGGCATATTGCTGAAGGTGAGCCTATCCGTCAGGATGAAATTGCCAAGCTATTTAATGTCAGCAAAATTCCGGTACGTGAAGCCTTAAAGCAACTTGAAGCCGAAGGCTTAGTAGAGTTTATAAAAAATCGCGGTGCAATTGTGACCCGAATCTCTGAAGAAGAATTAGCTCAGATTTTTGAAGTACGGGTTATGTTAGAAACGAAGCTGATTCAGCTCGCCGTGCCGAATATGACAGAAGAGACTTATAAAAAGGCAGATGAAATTTGTAATGCCTTTATCGATAACATGGATATTGGAAGCTGGACAACACTAAATTGGCAGTTACATGCGTGCCTTTATGAACCAGCACAACGGCCTTATATGCTCGGATTAATTCGTTCTATTTACGATAAAATTGAGCGTTATTTAAGATTGCAGATGAATGTTTCCGAAGGCAAATCGCGTGCAAATGATGAGCACAAAGAAATTGTGAAAGCCTGTAAAGCCAAGGATGTTGATTTGGCGGTTAAGTTAATTGAAGAGCATATTAATGGTGTTTGCCAATCACTTTATGAGCACTTACCTCACCATAAAAATGTGAAAAAATAAGCGCTGCATTCTTTATCATTTCAATTAGGCCAATGGCCTAATTTTTTTGTCTTTATTTTAGCTGAAGTAAGTTTTCACTATGCTGATTTCGTCATAGATTTATAAGAAAACGATCAAGCTTGCTGTTTTGAGATCAGTCATCCTAAAGGAAAATGTAAGGATACTTCTATGAAAACAGTAAAAATTTTGGACTCTCATACTGGTGGTGAACCAACACGATTAGTGCTTGAAGGTTTTCCTGATTTAGGCACAGGAGATATGGAAAGCCGCCGAAAAATATTATCAGAACAATATGACCATTTCCGTAGAGCAACCATGTTAGAGCCGCGCGGTAATGATGTGTTGGTTGGCGCATTATTGTGTAAGCCAGTGAATCCCAAAGCGAGCGCGGGCGTTATTTTCTTTAATAACACAGGCTACCTAGGCATGTGTGGTCATGGCACGATTGGTTTGGTAGCTTCGTTAGCACACTTGGGAAAAATACAAGTAGGCACGCATTTAATTGAAACTCCAGTAGGTGATGTTGAAGCGACATTGCATGAAGATCATTCAGTGAGTGTGCGAAATGTACCGGCATATCGTTATAAAAAAGCAGTCGAAGTTGATGTTGAAAAATATGGGAAAGTTACTGGTGATATTGCATGGGGCGGTAACTGGTTCTTCTTGATTAATGATCATGGTCAACGTGTTTCAAGTGATAATTTGGATCAACTTACTGAATATGCGTGGACGGTTAGACAAGCTCTTACGGCACAAGGAATAACCGGTAAAGATGGGCAAGAAATTGACCATATCGAATTATTTGCAAGTGACACCGAAGCAGACAGTAAAAATTTCGTGCTTTGTCCAGGCAAGGCTTATGACCGTTCACCGTGTGGAACTGGAACGAGTGCGAAAATTGCTTGCTTGGCCGCAGATGGCAAACTTGAGCCAGGAAAGTTATGGAAACAAGCCAGCATTATCGGTAGCCAGTTTATTGCCTCATATGAACAAGCGGGGGAATATGTGATTCCAACCATTCGTGGTGAAGCTTACATGAGTGCCGAAGCAACTTTATTTATGGATGAAAATGACCCATTTGCTTGGGGTATTCAGCTATGAGAACCGATGCCATCGTCATTGGTGCAGGTATTGTGGGGGCGGCATGTGCTTATGAATTGGCTCGGCAAGGGTTAAATGTGCAAGTTTTGGATGCTCGGATCGGTGGTGCCACAGCCGCGGGCATGGGGCATTTGGTCATTATGGATGACTTGGAAGCCGAATTAAAACTTAGTCATTGGTCAGTTCAGCTATGGCATGAATTAGGACACGAACTTTCGGAAGACTGTGCCTATCGCCAAACGCCAACTTTATGGCTGGCAAGTAGCCCAGAAGAAATGCAGATTGCTGAGGAAAAATATCAACGTCTCACTGCACAAGGTGTCCGTTGCCAACTTCGAAACGCAGATGAAGTTCATCAGCTTGAACCTCACTTAAAGCAGGGTCTTTATGGTGGTTTAGAAGTTTTTGATGATGGAATTTTATATGCACCTTGTGCTGCTGAATGGCTATTAAAAAAATTTCCCCACAAGGTTCAGGTTCAACAAGCTAAAGTTATTCATATTGAAGAAAATCGGGTTCAGTTAAGTGATGGAACATGGCTAGAAGCTGCGCATATCGTTTTGGCTAATGGCATTCATGCGACAGATTTTTTTCCAGAGCTACCGATTGAACCTAAAAAAGGTCATTTGGCGATTACTGACCGTTACCCTGAATTAAATGTAAAGCATACGTTAGTGGCTTTGGCTTATGCGGCCAGTACTCAAGCGACAAGTGGAATTTCAGTGGCTTGTAATATTCAGCCTAGACCGACGGGCCAGCTTTTTATTGGGTCATCTCGTCAGTTCAATACGGTTGATCCGACTGTAGAGCCAGAAGTCTTTACTCGGGTACTTAAAGAGGCTGTCGATTATTTTCCAGCTTTGGCTGATCTTAATGTTATTCGGGCATGGACTGGCTTTCGCGCAGCCACACCCGATGGTATTCCGGTAATTGGACGACATCCTGCATTTCAATCGGTTTATTTAGCGGTAGGGCATGAAGGTTTAGGTGTAACCACAGCAACAGGTACAGCAAAACTGATTGCCTCACACATATGTGGTTTAACTTTTGATATAGATCCAGAACCTTTTTTACCTCATCGTTTTATAGGAGCTGCATAGATGATTCAGCTTTTTATTAACGGCCAATCGGTTTCTGTGATTGAGGGTACCAGTGTTGCTGCTGCTTTAGCACAAGCGAAGTCTTATAGCCGTTTGTCTGTCTGTGGTGAAAAACGCACTCCATTTTGTGGAATGGGAGTGTGTCAGGAATGTCGTGTCAATATTAATGGACTCAGAGTGCTTGCTTGTCAGACGCTGTGCCAGCAAGACATGAAGGTGGAAACACAATAATGGAAAAACAATACGATGTGGTGGTTGTCGGTGCTGGGCCTGCAGGGTTGTCAGCTGCTATTGCAGCCGCCGAAAGTGGCAGGCGAATTTTAATATTGGATAATAACCCACAGGCGGGCGGTCAAATCTGGCGCGCTGGACCGATTTTCCCTGTACCTGAAATGGGGCAGCAGAAATATCAACAAATCAAGGCTCATTCTAATATTGAATTTATGTTTGGTGCGAAAATTGTCGCCGCACCTTTTGCAGGCAAGTTACTCGTTGAGCGACCTCACGACAGCCTAAACTTGTCTTATCACCAGCTTATATTGTGTACGGGTGCAAGAGAACTGTTTTTGCCTTTTCCCGGTTGGACTTTACCTGGTGTAACAGGTGCAGGTGGTTTGCAAGCCTTAATTAAAGCAGGCACACCTGTCAAAAATGAACGTATTGTGATTGCAGGTTCCGGACCCTTACTTTTAGCAAGTGCGGATACAGCAAAAAAAGCAGAGGCTCAAGTTCTCTATGTTGCTGAACAGGCGGCTTCATCTTCCGTTCGTAAATTTGCACTGCAACTTTGGCGTTGGCCTGCGAAAATAATACAGGCGTTATCTTTGCCTTATCGTTTATATCAACCTGACAGTTATGTGATTGAAGCGATTGGTCAGGAACGCCTTGAACGAGTAAAACTACAAACGCCGAAAGGAATCATTGAAATTGAGTGTGATCGACTCGCGTGCGGGTTTGGTTTAGTACCGAATAATCAATTAGGGCAGTTAATGGGTTGTCAAATTAAGGACAATGCGATTACGGTCGATGACTATCAACGTACATCACAGCCACAGGTGTGGGCAGCAGGTGAGTGTACAGGTTTTGGCGGAAGTGAGCTGGCGATGGTTGAAGGTAGCATCGCAGGTTATGCTGCTATAGGCCAAAATGAGAAAGCGAGACAATTATTTGCTCAAAGACAACGGTATCGTTTATTTGCACATCTCCTTGAGAAAAGCTTCAATTTACGTGCTGAGTTAAAAACGCTTGCACGGCCAGAAACTATTTTCTGTCGATGTGAAGATGTGACTTTTGATAAGGTTGCCAAGCGTAGTAGCTGGATTGATGCAAAATTACATACACGCTGTGGAATGGGAGCATGTCAGGGAAGCACATGTGCAACAGCAGCGGCCTGCCTGTTTGATTGGCAGTTGCCTAACTCTAGACCACCATTACTGCCTACTCGTGTAAAAAGTCTCATGGCGATGTCTACTTCTCCTTTAAATCAAAAATGAAATGTTCTAGAGTAGACAAGTTATAACTTTGTCCGCTCTAGCTCATGACTTTGGTTCAAATTCCGAAACTAACTACCACTTTGGAAGATTTCTTAAAAAATCTGGAAAGTATAGAACCATTGTTTGATGCTCTATCTTCGGTGGTGTTTTTTATCAAAAATACCGAAGCACGCTATGTCTTTGTCAATCAAACATTAGTAAATCGCTGCGGTCTAAAAGATAAAACTGCAATATTGGGAAAAACCTCTTCTGAAGTTTTTCCTCATTCACTTGGAAAAATATATACATCGCAAGACTTACAAGTTATTCGCCGCGGTAAAAAGTTAACAGAGCAATTAGAGCTACATTTATATGCAAAAAATCAGTCGGGTTGGTGTTTAACTTATAAAGAACCATTATTTGATACGGATGGAAACTTAGTAGGAATAGCGGGTATTTCTAATGATTTAAATGTGCCTGAAAATACACATCCTGCTTTTTATAAAATGGTTCAAGTTGAGGAATATATTAAAAAGAATTACGCCGAAACCATTACTTTGGCGCATTTGACCGCAATTGCTGGCGTGTCGGTGGCTCAGTTAGAACGTTATTGCAAAAAAATATACCATTTAACGCCTCGGCAAATGATTAGCAAAATTCGTCTCCAAGTCGCCACTGAACTGCTTACGACTGACTTACCGATTACTCAAATTGGTTTGCGCTGTGGTTATACCGACCATAGTGCTTTTTGTCGTCAGTTTAAGTTACATACAGGCATGTCACCTACTTTGTATCGGGCCTCTATCAAAAATATTTAGATAAAAAAATGGGTTGTATAGAACAACCCAAAATGATTATTAAGTGTTGAATTTGTATATTAAAGATTAATCTTTAAAAGCTAGAGATCGGCCTTTGGTTTCTTTCACCAGCAAAATCGAGACTATAGAGATCAGACTTGCGGCAACCAAATATAAAGAAATCGGAATTGAGCTATTAAATTCTTTGAGTAAGGTTAAGGCAATTAATGGAGCAAGAGAACCTGCCATAATGGGTGCGACTTGATAACAAAATGAAAGCGCCGTATAGCGAATATGAGTAGGAAATAACTCAGTCATTAGGGCAGAGTAAGGGGAATAGGTCATGGACTCAATAAATAAACCAAGCACAATTGCTAACATAATGAGCCAGTCATTGCCTGTATCCATTAAAGGAAAGCCGACAAAACCCCA
>NZ_POYH01000101.1:48670-49279 GCF_002899995.1 Acinetobacter sp. AKBS16
AGCAGTAAGTACAGCCCCAATAAGATAAATAGGTTTGCGGCCAAATATATCGCTTAAATGCCCCATAAAAGGA
The DNA here is from genome assembly GCF_002899995.1 of Acinetobacter sp. AKBS16. Lineage (NCBI taxonomy): Bacteria > Pseudomonadati > Pseudomonadota > Gammaproteobacteria > Moraxellales > Moraxellaceae > Acinetobacter > Acinetobacter sp. AKBS16. The sequence continues at coordinate 48,744 of NZ_POYH01000101.1, forward strand.
ATAATAAAGAAATGAATCAGATGAGCGCCAAACATGAGCAGTAAGATCTGCGAAGTATCTTTATGGACGACTAACTTTAAATAACTGATCGAAAAAGTAACCACCATATAGTACAAAATGTTTTCTGCAAATCTGGCACCGATACCCGCAATAACAGATTTCTTATGATATTTTAAAACCTCAATAATCCCGAGTTGTTGCTTTTCAAGAAGCTGTTGTTTGGCCTGTGCTTCTTTAAACACTTCGGCATCGTCTACATTTTTTCGAATCCATAATCCAATCAGTACCACGACTGCTGAGAACCAGAATGCACAGCGCCATCCCCAATCTAGGAATTGTTCGGGTGAGAGGTTTTTTGAAAGTAATAATAAAACCAGTGTGGCTACTAAATTTCCAAGCGGTACGCCAGTTTGTGGCCAGCTTGCCCAATAACCTCTGCGATCATCTGGACTGTGCTCTGAAACTAAAATAACTGCGCCGCCCCATTCACCACCAAAAGCAAAACCTTGAATTAAACGCAGTATCACTAGGAGTGT
>NZ_POYH01000101.1:49352-52152 GCF_002899995.1 Acinetobacter sp. AKBS16
AGCCCAATAGCCAATTTGATGGAAGGTAGGAATACAGCCCATTAAAAAAGTAGTGATACCGACAATAATCAGGCTAATTTGCAATAATTTCTTGCGCCCAATTTTATCGCCGTAGTGACCAAACACGAGGCCACCGAGAGGTCTTGCTAAAAAGCCAACGGCATACAGGGCAAAGGCCGCCAAAATTCCATCTATAGCATTGCCGGTTTGTTGAAAGAAAAGTTCGCCAAAGACGAGGGCAGAAGCGGTTCCATAAAGGAAAAATTCATACCATTCTGCTACGGAGCCAACCATGGAGGCCGCTACAACCTTTTTTAATGTTGTCGTCATATACCAATATCCTTATTTGAAAATATGTTACGCATTGATTTGATGGAGCATCTTGCTATTCATTTTTTGCACTTTTTTGTTTAAATAATGTGCGGCTACGTTGTGAGGCGTTGATGTAAATAAAAAAGGAGTTCATCACTTGGATAAACTCCTTTAAAAAAATTAAAGAGCAGCTTTACTCATTTCACCATTAACCAAGCGCGCGATACCAAGCGGATTGGTATTTTGAAGGGCGAGTGGCAATAAGTGATCTGGATAGTTTTGATAACATACTGGACGTAAATAACGCTCGATTGCCAAGGTTCCTACCGATGTACCACGTGCATCTGAAGTTGCAGGATATGGCCCGCCGTGAACCATGGCATCACAGACCTCCACACCTGTTGGGTAACCATTTAGAAGTAAACGTCCTGCTTTTTCTTCGAGTAATGGAATAAGGGTCGCGAAGTTCTCAAAATCTTGTGGCTCGGCAATTAATGATGCTGTAAGTTGACCACGTAGACCATTTAAAGCGAGAGCAAGCTGCTCTGCCGATTCAACTTCAATCACAATCGTAGTAGGGCCGAATACTTCTTCTTGAAGTAATTCATCATGCTCTAGTAAAAGAGATACATCGGCTTTAAAGAGCTGAGGATAGGCTTGCGGACCTTGTTGGGGTTGACCCGCTAAATGCTCAATTTTGTCATGTGCGAGTAATTCTTTAAGACCATGCTCGTAACTTCTTAAAGTACCTTTGTTAAGCATAGTTTGTGGCGGTTGCTGAGCCATTGCAGCCTTGAAATGGTCAAGGAATTGGCTAAATTCCGGTGATTTAATTCCAATAATTAAACCCGGATTGGTACAGAACTGACCGCAGCCTAAAACCACTGAACCACTAAGTTCGGTCGCAATTTTATCACCACGCACTTTTAGAGCTTCGGGTAATAAAATCATTGGGTTAATGCTCGACATTTCGGCAAAAACAGGAATGGGTTCAGGACGTGCGGCAGCTAAATCGCATAGAGCACGACCACCTTTAAGTGAACCTGTAAATCCAACAGCTTTAATTGCTGGATGTTTTACCAGTGGCTCACCGACACCTTGACCATAAATCATGCTAAAGATGCCTTTTGGCATAGCGCATTTCTCAATCGCACTACAAATGGCATTTGCAATTGATTCGGCCGTTGCCATGTGACCGCTATGAGCCTTCACAATAACAGGACATCCAGCCGCAAGTGCTGAAGCGGTATCGCCACCCGCAGTAGAAAAGGCAAGAGGGAAGTTACTCGCACCAAATACGGCCACTGGTCCAACGCCGATTTTATATTGACGTAAATCTGGACGTGGAAGTGGTTGACGTTCAGGTAAAGCCAAATCAATACGGGCGCCTAAATAGTCACCACGACGTAATACTTGAGCAAACAGACGTAATTGACCTGTGGTCCGCCCACGTTCACCGCGAATACGCGCTTCTGGTAAGGCAGTTTCTTGACAGACTGTTGCAATAAACTGGTCATCAAGCGCATCAATTTCACTGGCAATCGTTTCTAGAAAAACAGCGCGTTGTTCTGGCGTAGTTTGTCTAAAAGCCGGATAAGCCAATGCAGCTGCTTGAGCTGCCTGATCAATTTCTTCAGGAGTGGCCTGAGCAAACTGATAGGGTAATGCTTCATCTGTTGCAGCATCGTAGCTTAATACAAACTTACTGCCTGCACTTGAACGTTGACCTGCAATAAAATTTTGACCAGTAATATTTAACATTATCAACCTCACTTGAGAGTGAACGTCAAAAGTGCTTCTTCTGACGTTGGAGAGTTATCAAAGCGAAGGTTTTACATTTGAGAATATTGTATTTTGTATACGGTATTAATCAAAAGAAAACCTTAACTTATATGTGTTTAAGCAAACGATCGCTAAGCTTCATCGTCATTTTTAATCAGTGCTTTTGGTAAACCTGAGCGTATACCCCAGTAGTAGCAACCAAGAGAAATCACCATGACGAATAAGGTGTCGAAAGGCGCTGCCAATAGGTGTGATGCGCCATCACCGAAGCTGCCAAGGTAAGAGGCAAGAATCATTAAAATGTAGTAAACAAGGAGCCATGTTGATGACTTTAACTGTTGGGCAAGGCTGACTTCTTGGGTTGGTACATAGCGCTTAAAAATGACGTAGAGTGCAAACAACACGATTTGTGCGCCTAATAACCATGAAATGACATTCCAGCCAGACCAATACACAATAAAAGACGCAATGACAAAAGCGAGCGGCCCGAGAACAGTAAATCCTTTTACATAGAATGGACGTTCAAGCTCAGGAGCATTACGGCGTAAAGCACCCACTGTGACAGGAGCTAGGGCATAACTTAAAACTAACGCTGCTGAAACTACGGAAATTAATTTATCCCAAGATGGAAACGGCATGGTCCAAAATACTGAAAGTGCAAACGTTAACCATAATGCATAACGAGGAATACCTGATTTTGGATCTA
>NZ_POYH01000101.1:52298-54864 GCF_002899995.1 Acinetobacter sp. AKBS16
GCGTAAAAATACGGAAGAATGTATTACTGTTTGACCATGCATAAATGACACGTGGAGTTGCAGCCATATAGATATTGCCGCAGCCAGACGGAGAAATAATGGCATCTGAAACAACTAAAAGTGCTAACCATCCCAAACCTAATAACATGGCAATGTCGCGGTAAGGTAATGGGAACTTGTCACTAAGTCCTGACCAACCATTTGCTAACATATCGGTAGGTACTGCACCTAAGAAAGCAACTTGAAGCACTACATAAATAATCGTTGCCAAAACGACAGATAAGATGAGTGCAAAAGGAATCGTAAATTGAGGACGTTTTACTTCACTTGCTACCGAAATAATCGGCGTTAAACCTAAGTACGCAAAAATAATACCACCAGCAGAAACGGCACCTTGTACGCCGTGAGCGCCCATTGGGGCAAACTCGGTCATTGAAAAGTTTGCAGGTTTAAAATGGTATAGAAGAGCAACCATCACTAAAACGGGAACAGCAAATTTCAATGCACTAATCAGGTTGTTGGCAATTGCAAAGGTTTTTACGCTGTAATAGTTCAATGCAAAAAATACGCATAAAAGTGCAAACTGAAACAACCATCCAATGGTAGTTGGAGTTCGAACACCATCATGTACGGCGGTAAGAGAAGGGAACCATGCTGCTGCATATTCGCGGGCAGCGACGACTTCAATTGCAATTAAACTTGAAAAGGCAATGACGGTCACAGAACCCAATAAATATCCTTGTAATGGGCCATGTGAAAATACGGGATAACGGATAATACCGCCTGCTCGGGGTAAGGCTGCACCTAACTCACAATAAATAATTCCCAGAATTAAAACGGCAAAGCCCCCAATAATCCATGACAATATACCCGCAGGGCCGGCTTGAGAGGCCACATGACTTGCTGAAAATAACCATCCTGAACCGAAAATGGCGCCTAAGCCAATGAATGTAAGATCCATTAGAGATAACTGTTTTTTAAACTGACTTGTCATTACGTTTTCCTTAACGACAGAACTATTGTTCTTTCATATATCGTATACGATATATGGTTATTGGTAAATAGGGGAATTTTTATTCTATTTATGAACAATGAATGATTTAAATACTATGTAAATGTTTGTTTTTAATTGATTTTAAATATTTTAAATTTCAAGTAAATAACTTGAAAACCAAATATTTTTTATAAAAAATTGGCAAAGGTTTGTGATTTTATTTGCTCAAAAGAACAATTCTTCAATATTGGTTGAGTCATTTACCATTTAAATTAATAGAAAATTCAATTTTTTAAAAAGGCTGTATTAGCAATTGATTGTGTTGTTTTTAGGCAATGAACCATTTATTTTCAGTGCTTTATAGATAGCTTAATGATAATTTTAGAGCTATCCGAAAGGACACAATAATGACGAACATACGAATAATAATGAATCGAAGGTAGGACCACGTGTTTATTAGTGTATTTGATCTTTTTAAAATTGGCATCGGCCCATCTAGCTCCCATACAGTTGGACCAATGCGTGCAGCATACAGTTTTGTGGAAGATTTATTGAAGCAAAACGATTTACAAGCCACGGTTAGAGTTCAGGTGAAGTTATACGGTTCGCTGTCGGCAACTGGTGTTGGTCATGCGACAGATAAGGCTGTTCTGTTAGGTTTAATGGGTTTTGACCCTGAACATATTGATACCCAAGTAAGCACAAGCTTGATTGAAGACGTTCTTGAAAATAAAGCAATTCTGCTTAATCAGCAAAAGAGTATTTCTTTTGACTATAAGCGTGATGTGCTTTTTTTAGATGAATCTTTGCCTTATCACCCCAATGCAATGGAACTGATTGCGTATAACGGGGCTCAAGAAATTTTATATGCAGAAACTTACTATTCGGTTGGTGGTGGCTTTATTGTTAGCCAAAGACAATTAGCACACACCCAAACTGAAACTAACGACGTTAAGGTTCCATATCCGTTTCACAGTGCGGCTGAACTTTTAAGCTTATGTAGAACTCATCATTTATCAGTGAGTGAGTTAATGCTTGAAAATGAAAAAAGCTGGCGTAGTGAAGCTGAGATTCGTAGCAAGATTATGGAAATCTGGAAAGTGATGCAGCAATGTATTCACAACGGATTAATTAATGAAGGCATATTACCGGGCGGATTAAACGTAAAACGTCGGGCTAAAAAAATTCACGATAAGTTATTAAATAAGAAAAACTCAAACCTGATTGTGACGACTTTTCATGCGATGGAATGGGTCAATTTATTTGCCTTAGCGGTAAATGAAGAAAATGCTGCTGGCGGTCGAGTAGTGACGGCACCTACAAATGGGGCCGCAGGAATTATTCCGGCAGTTTTATATTACTACGTGACTTTCTCTAAAGACTTTTCCGAAGATAAAGTGGTTCGTTTCTTTTTAAGTGCGGCAGCCGTTGGCATTTTATGTAAACTCAATGCTTCTATTTCTGGTGCAGAAGTAGGGTGTCAGGGTGAAGTCGGTTCGGCATGTGCAATGGCTTCGGCGGGTTTAGCCGAGATTTTAGGAGCATCGCCTGAACAGGTGGAACATGCGGCTG
>NZ_POYH01000101.1:54955-56279 GCF_002899995.1 Acinetobacter sp. AKBS16
TTGGTTCAGGTGCCTTGTATTGAACGAAATGCAATTGCGGCTGTAAAAGCCATTAACGCAGCCCAAATGGCACTTCATGATGACGATGAACACTTTGTCACACTAGATAAAGTGATTCAGACTATGAAGGAGACGGGCAAAGATATGTCTGAGAAATATAAAGAGACTTCAAAAGGTGGTCTCGCTGTTAACGCCATTGAGTGTTAAAAAAATGAGATGGGGACGAGGTGACCCCATCTCATTTTAAACATTAAGCCTCGCGAGCAACTAAAGTTAAAATGTCGTAAGTTGCGACAAGTTCACCGCGTTGGTTTTTGACTTTAATATCCCATACCACAACGCCATGTGCAGGCTGAGACGGGTCTTTTTGTGGTTTAGGTGTTTTTTGTTTACAGGTGAGTTCAACTTGGATTGAGTCACCAATTTTAACCGGTTCAACAAAACGTAAGTTGTCCATACCATAATTGGCAATTACAGGGCCTTGTGCTGCATCTACAAATAGACCTGCTGCGGCAGACACAATGAAATATCCATGTGCCACACGTTCACCAAAGAAAGACTCGGCAGCTGCAATTTTGTCAGTATGTGCATAGAAGTAGTCACCGCTTAAACAAGCAAAATTGACAATATCAGCTTCGGTGACTGTACGACGCGCCGTTAATAAACGTTCACCAATCACTAACTCATCAAAAGACTTTTTAAATGGATGTACACGGTCCTCATTAACTTTCGAGCCAGCAGTCCATGAATGGGTAATTTGCGTCAGGCTGTTTGGTGAGCCTTGAATTGCAGTGCGCTGCATGTAGTGTTTAACTGCACGAATACCACCTAACTCTTCACCGCCACCTGCACGGCCAGGGCCGCCGTGTACTAAATGTGGAAGTGGTGAACCATGACCTGTACTTTCTTTTGCCGATTCTGCATCGAGTACATGCACACGTCCATGCCAAGGTGCAATTTTTTGAATAATCTGCTCAATATTCTCATCGTTATTTTTAACGACAGAAGCCACTAAGCTACCTTCACCACGTGAAACAAGGTCAGCTAGTTCTTCAATGTTTTGATATGGCATGAGTGTACATACCGGACCGAAAGCTTCCGTGGTATGAACATTTGTCGCTTGTAAAGGCTGTTCGCACACCAATAAAGTTGGAGCGAAAAAAGCACCTTTTTCAGGATGGTCTGCATTAAATGTAAAACTATCGTTTCCACCAAAAACAATTTTTGCATCTTTGCTGAGTTCGGCAACTTTTTCTGCAACGTCATGTTTTTGTTTAATGCTCGCTAAAGCCCCCATGGTGGTTTCTTCTTTTTGAGGGTCGCC
>NZ_POYH01000101.1:56347-61569 GCF_002899995.1 Acinetobacter sp. AKBS16
CACAACTTTAGCAAGTTTGGCAGTCAGCTTCTCTTGTACAGTCGCTAACAAATTTTCAGGAACGAAAGCGCGACGAATAGCAGTACATTTTTGGCCTGCTTTTGTAGTCATTTCACGGAAGACTTCACGCACAAATAAATCGACAGTCTCTTCATTTGCCTCAGGGCTTAAAATTGCACTGTTTACAGAGTCGGCTTCCATGCTAAATGGAATCGAATATTTATTGAGGTGAGGGTGGTTACGTAGTTTTTGACCTGTGTAAGCAGAACCTGTAAAGGTGACACAGTCTTGTGGGCCTAACTGTTCTAACAGGTCATAAGTCTGACCGCAAATGAGTTGTAGTGCGCCTTTTGGTAAGACATGTGTTTCCTCAATGGCTTTTACAACTGCTTGAGTTAATTGGGCACCATCGGTTGCAGGTTTAACAATACATGGCACGCCTGCAAGTAAAGTTGGTGCAATCTTTTCAAGCATTCCCCAAATTGGAAAGTTAAAAGCATTAATGTGAACGGCAACACCTGCTTTAGGACTTAAAATGTGCTTAGCACCGAAAGTCCCATTTTTAGAGAGTTGAATCCAGCTGTCTTCAGTAATAATTTTTTCGTCATTGAGTTCACGGCGAACCAGACTCGAATAAGCAAATAATGTCTGGATCCCGCCTTCAATATCAATCCACGCATCTTTACGAGTTGCGCCTGTCGCATAAGCAAGTTTGTAGAAGTCTTCCTTACGTTCAAGTAAATGTTGGGCAATTTGTTTTAACGCATTGGCACGTTGGTGAAACGTCCAGTTAGCCAGTTCTGAACCATTCTGTTTGGCATATTGAACAACACGTTTCATATCTATGCCATGACTACTTACGGCATAAATCGCTTCACCTGTAATGGCATGATAAACGGTACGTAATTCTTCGTCAGACGAATGCCATGTTCCATAGACATAAGAAGCAAGATGAGGCAGTAGATGCTCAGACTGCTGAAAATCTGTGTCAGTTGAGGTTCCTTCTAGGTGTGCTTGTTCAAGCATGACCAAACTCCTTTTTTATTTGATACATCAATTATAAAAATTGCAAAAATATGATTCATAATTTCAGATTAATTTGTATAAAAGTCAACTTTATTTTGATTTTTAAAAGTAAAAAAGTTTTTTACATTTAACTTAATTATATAAATTTCAATAGCTTGTATTGGTTTGTTGTTGTGGATTTAATTTGATACTAAAAAATTAGTTGACTTTGTTTTTTGTGTATCGAAAAATAGATTTAAGGGTGATACCTACAGGGAATGAAAGAATGGAAAACAATTACCAGAAATTTGAACAAAATATTGCCAATGAAATTACGATCGAGGCTAAGGATCAAATGCCTGATGCCTACCGCAAAACATTGATTCGTCAAATCGGGCAACATGGCCATTCTGAAATTGTAGGTATGTTGCCTGAAGGAAACTGGATTACGCGTGCGCCGACTTTAAAACGTAAAGCGGTTTTGCTCGCGAAAGTGCAAGATGAAGCGGGTCATGGTTTATACCTGTATAGCGCAGCAGAAACCTTAGGTGCTGACCGTGATGACATGATGGAAAAGTTGATTAATGGGAAAATGAAATACTCATCAATCTTTAACTATCCAACTTTGACTTGGGCAGATGTTGCTGCAATTGGTTGGCTTGTCGATGGGGCAGCCATTGTGAACCAAGTTGCGCTTTGCCGTACTTCATATGGGCCATATGCACGTGCAATGGTACGTATTTGTAAAGAAGAAAGTTTCCACCAACGTCAAGGTTTTGAAGCCATGATGGCTTTGGCAAACGGTACACCAGAACAAAAACAGATGGCACAAGATGCAGTGAACCGTTTTTGGTGGCCAGCACTCATGATGTTTGGTCCAAGTGATGAGCACTCTCCAAACAGTGCACAAAGCATGGCGTGGAAAATCAAACGATTTAGTAACGATGAATTACGTCAAAAGTTTGTTGATAACACCGTACCACAAGTGTTGCAACTTGGCTTGGAAGTACCGGACCCAGATTTAAAGTTCAATGAAGAAACAGGCCACTATGAGTTTGGCGAGATTGACTGGCACGAATTTAATGAAGTAATTGCCGGACGTGGACCATGTAATCACGAGCGTATCGAAGCACGCCGTAAAGCATGGGAAAACGGCAAATGGGTTCGTGATGCAGCAGTGGTCTACGCGAAAAAACAGCAGCTTGAAGCGAACAAAGTGGCTTAACAAGATTTATGGAAAAATTTGAGGAAAACAAAATGGAAGATAAAAACAACTGGTCGCTCTACGAAGTATTTGTACGTAGTAAACAAGGCTTAAGTCACCGTCACGTAGGCAGCTTAAGAGCACCTGATGATGAAATTGCATTGCAACATGCTCGTGATGTTTACACGCGTCGTAATGAAGGAATTAGCATTTGGGTAGTTCGTTCAGAATTGATTAAGTCATCACAGCCAGATGAAAAAGCTGAATTTTTCGATCCTTCTTTAGACAAGGTTTATCGTCATCCGACTTTTTACCATATCCCAGATGGCATTGAGCACATGTAAGGGGAATGGCAAATGAATCATTCAGTTTTATCTAAATTCTTATTACATATTGGCGATAGCCAACTGGTTTTATCTCAGCGTTTGGCTGAATGGTGTGGGCATGCACCTGAGCTTGAAATTGATATTGCCTTAGCCAATATCGGCTTGGACTTGTTAGGTCAAGCAAGAAACTTTCTAACGTTGGCTGGTCAATATGATGAAGCTAAGCGTGATGAAGACCAACTTGCGTATTTCCGTACAGAACGTGAGTTTTTAAACCTCTTGTTGTGTGAACAACCCAATGGTGACTTTGCACAAACGATTGTACGCCAGTGGTTGATGGACCATTACCATCTTCATTTATTTACGGCTTTAACACAAAGCTCACTTCCTGAATTAAGTGCGCTTGCTGTCAAATCTTTAAAAGAAGTGAAGTATCACATCCGCTTTTCGACAAGCTGGATGGAACGTTTAAGTTTAAGCACAGATGAAGCGCATCAACGTGTACAAGAAGGTTTAAATAATTTATGGCGCTTTACCGCTGAATTATTTGAACTGAGTGCAGACGAACAAGCATTAGTTGCAGAAGGTGTGATTCCAGATTTTTCAAATGAAAAAGAACAATGGAACCAAACCATTGCAGATGAGCTTAAGCGTTTTGAATTAAATGTTGCTGTGAACGGTGCTTATCGCCGTGGTGCGAAACAAGGATTGCATACCGAGCATTTGGGTTATTTATTGGCTGAAATGCAATGTATTCAAAGAACTTATCCGGGAATGACCTGGTAAGACAAGGAGGTGAGCCATGCAAATGATTCGTCATTGCATCGACCAATGTTGGGATGTTCTACAAACGGTCAGTGACCCTGAAATTCCGGTTTTATCGGTTGTCGATTTAGGCATGATTCGCGGTGTAGAGATTAACGATCAACAAGAAATTATTGTTCGGCTAACGCCAACATATAGCGGTTGCCCGGCAACAGATATGCTCAAAGCACAAATTGTTGAGGCATTTACCGCAGAAGCTTTGACACCGGTCAAAGTCATGGTCGATTTATCAGAAGCATGGACCACGGACTGGATGTCTGATGCGGGTAAAAAGAAACTACAAGTTTATGGCATTGCACCACCTGAAGGGTTGGCGCATCAGTGTGGAACTCACGTTCATTTAAATGATGGTGTCGAGTGCCCACGTTGCAAAAGCCGACATACCCGACTGTTAACAGAGTTTAGTTCCACCGCCTGTAAAGCACTTTATAAATGTCAGGACTGTCTTGAGCCTTTTGATTACTTCAAATGTATTTAAGTCTTTAGATAAGGAAATCAGCCATGAGCCAATTTGTACCATTAAAAGTAAAAAGTATTACACCGCAAACCGATCAGGCAATTTGTATTGCATTTGACGTTGTACCTGAACAACAAGAACAATTTCAATTTCAACCGGGACAACATTTAACCATTCGCCATTTAACTGAAGCGGGTGAAATCCGCCGTTGCTATTCAATTTGTAGCTATGCGGGCAAAGAAGACATCAGTATTGCGGTTAAAAAAATTGATCAGGGTCAATTTTCAAACTGGGCCAATGACCATTTAAAAGTGGGTGATGTGCTTGAAGTCATGCCACCACAAGGCGTGTTTTTTCAAAAAGCAGCCAAGATGGGCGGACAAAACTATTTAGGCGTTGCTGCGGGCAGTGGTATCACGCCAATTTTATCAATTATTAAACAAGTTTTATTTGAACAACCTGAAGCTAACTTTACCTTGCTCTATGGCAATCGTTCGTGGAAACAAACCATGTTTGCCGAGCAAATTATGGATTTGAAAGATCAGTTTAAAGAACGCTTTCAACTCATCAATATTTTTTCTCGTGAGTTCAACGATAGTGAACTCATGAACGGTCGTATTGATGCAGAAAAGCTTAAGCAACTTTTTGATTTTGAAGTGCTTGAAACAAATTTCGACCATGTTTTTGCCTGCGGCCCGGACGAAATGATGAATGCCGTAGAAAATACTTTACCGAACTTTGGTATTGCCAAAGAGCGCATTCACACCGAACGTTTCCATACAGGGCAAGCGCGTAAACGTAGTGTTGAAGCAGATGCAAACCGTAAAGAAGAAAAAGTAAACATTATTTTAGATGGTCGTGAGCTGATTGTTTCTGTGGCTCAAGATGATGAAAGTATTCTGGATGCGGCTCTGCGTGCGGGTGCCGACTTACCGTATGCATGTAAAGGTGGGGTGTGTGCGACCTGTCGTTGTAAGGTACTTTCTGGCGAAGTTGATATGTTCCTTAACTATAGTCTTGAAGAAGATGAAGTTGAAAAGGGCTATGTGCTGAGCTGTCAGACCTTACCAAAAGGCTCAAATGTTCGCTTGAGTTTTGATGAATAGAGGCTGTCATGCAAGAGTTGATCAAAGCCAGTACAGCTGCTGACGGTGTTTTGTTATTAACCCTAAACCGTCCGGAAAAAAGAAATGCTTTAAACAATGCAACATTGCAGTGTTTATGCGAGTTGCTCGAAGAAGCTGAACATAATGCTCAAGTCAAAGCAGTGGTTTTAACGGGTAACGCTCAGTGTTTTGCGGCTGGAGCAGATCTTAGTGAGTTGGCTGCAATGGATGCCGTGTCTTTGCAACTCGATATTCGCCCGAAGCTTTGGCAAAAAATTGATGCGTTTAGTAAGCCACTC
>NZ_POYH01000101.1:61665-62711 GCF_002899995.1 Acinetobacter sp. AKBS16
AGCGCAGTCAATGGCTATGCCTTAGGCGCTGGGTTCGAGTTGGTTTTGCATTCAGATATGGTGATTTGCGGTGAAAATGCCCGATTCGCTTTACCTGAAATTACCTTAGGTATGTTGCCGGGTGCAGGCGGAACACAGCGTTTAGCACGCTTGGTTGGACAACAACTCACCATGCGCTGGGCTATGACAGGTGAAATGATTTCGGCAAAACAGGCAGAGCAACACGGCATTTGCAGTCAAGTGGTTCCGACCGAATTAACCGTTGAATATGCGGTTCAGCTTGCAGCCAAAATTGCGAAACAAGCGCCTTTAGCGATTCGTGTGATTAAACAATCAATTAAAAGTATTCATGAAACAACGTTAAGTCAGGGACTCAAGTTTGAACGTCAAAACTTTGTCTGGCTGGCGGCTACAAAAGATCGAAACGAAGGGATTAATGCTTTCTTTGAGAAAAGAAAGCCAGTGTTTAGAGGTGAGTGATGGACTATCAAAATATTATTGCTGAAGAAAAAAATGGTGTTGGCTACCTGACATTTAACCGCCCAAAAGCACTGAATAGCTTTAACGTTGATATGCACCGTGAAGTGGCTGAGGTTTTAAACCAGTGGACCAAAAATCCGGATGTTCGTTGTGTTGTGATTAGTGGTGAAGGCCGTGGCTTCTGTGCAGGGCAAGACTTAGGCGACCGTGTAGTAGACCCAAACGCTGAAGCTCCAGATTTAGGATATTCCATTGAAACTTACTATAACCCGCTCATTAAAACGATTGTAAATATGCCAAAGCCTGTGATTTGCGCGGTAAATGGTGTAGCAGCAGGTGCAGGGGCAAATATTGCACTGGCATGTGATTTGGTGATTGCAGCTAAATCGGCAAACTTCGTACAAGCATTTTGTCGCTTAGGTTTGGTTCCAGACTCTGCGGGTACATGGTTTTTACCACGTGCCGTAGGCCATGCACGTGCGATGGGATTGGCTTTGTTAGGTGACAAGTTACCGGCAGAAACCGCAAAAGAATGGGGCATGATTTGGGATGTGGTTGAAGACACC
>NZ_POYH01000101.1:62797-66529 GCF_002899995.1 Acinetobacter sp. AKBS16
CTTAAAACAAAAGTGACTGAACTCGCTGAACGTTTAGCGAAACAGCCTACATTTGGTCTATCTCTCATTAAAAAAGCCATTCATCAATCAAGCAATAACACTTTTGATGAGCAAATGCTGTTAGAACGAGATTTACAACGCATTGCAGGCCGTTCCGAAGATTATCGTGAAGGTGTACAAGCCTTTATGAATAAACGTGAACCAAATTTTAAAGGGCGCTAAGCATGACAGATTTAGACTTATCTCGTGCCCGAATTGCCGTTATTGGTTCTGGCACTATGGGCATCGGCATTGCCCAGTTAGCCATTGTTAATGGGCACTCGACTGTTTTATATGATCTAGACGCTCAAAAAGCGCAACAAGCCACTCAAGGCTTAGGGCAGACATTTAAAAAGCTGGTTGAAAAGAGCAAGCTCACACAACAGCAAGCTGATGAAGCTTTAGCGCGTTTAACTGTGGTGAATCAAGTTGAAGCACTGCGTGATGCTGACTTGGTTATTGAAGCGGTCGTTGAGAAAAAAGAAGTTAAACAGTCTTTATTTAAACAGCTCGCTGAAATTTGTAGTGCACAAACCATTTTTGCAAGTAACACATCTTCAATTTCAGTGACTGCAATTGCGGCGGGTATTGCTCACCCAGAGCGCGTAGTGGGTTTACACTTTTTTAACCCTGCACCAGTCATGAAACTGGTTGAAATTGTACAAGGCTTAAAAACACCAAACAGCTTATGTTTGGCTCTAAAAAACTTGATGTTGAATTGGAAAAAAATTCCAGTACTCACCAAGTCGACTCCCGGATTTATTGTTAACCGAATTGCACGGCCGTTTTATGCAGAAGGCTTTAGAGCACTGCAAGAACAAGTCACCAGCTACGACCGACTAGACTATGCTTTAAAGCAATGTGGCGGTTTTGCGATGGGGCCGTGTGAACTTACCGACCTGATTGGGCAAGATGTTAACTTTTCGGTAACCCAAAGCGTTTACCAAGAGTTCTTTTACGAGCCACGCTACCGTCCAAGCCTCGTTCAAAAAGAATTGGTCGATGCAGGTGCTTGGGGGCGTAAGTCAAAACAGGGATTTTATAGTTATAACGAAAAAAATCAGTACGAGACATTTCAGCCTCAAGCTGTGGTTGCCAAGCCAATCGATGCTCATATTCAGCTAAAAGGGACTTGGTCTCAGCTACCTGCGTTTTTAACGCGTTTAGGTTTAAAAAGCGGATCGGCGAGCGACGACAATATCCTTCAAATTGATGATATCGACTTACGCTTAAGCCAAGGTGAGTCGGCCAATATTCATTACTTAAGCCGTAAAGTGGTTTTAATGGATTGGCACCATGATTTTGAGCAGGCGGAGGCTGTGGTGCTCAGTCATAACGAGCTTTGTGAAGCAAGTGATCTGGCTAAAGTTGAGGCTTACTTTGCACAGTTTGGTATCAGCGTGATGTGGATTAAAGACCATCCGGCACTGTTAACCTTACGCACCATCGCTTTACTCATTAATGAAGCCTGTGAAGCAAGTTTACATGGTGTTGCGAGTCTGGAAGATATTGATAATGCCATGAAATATGGAGTGAATTATCCTAAAGGCCCTTACCAGTGGTTGACACAAATGGGCGGTGCTTATGTGCTCCAAACTTTAAATAACTTATATGCACTGTATGGAGAGGAAAAATATCGCGCGAGTATCTACCTCAAGCAATATGTAGCGAAAACTCAAAACATTGCTACTCAATATTCACGTGATATGACCGAATTTGCATAATCAGGAGTCAACATGGAAGACGTTTTAATTTGCGATTTTATTCGTACCCCAATTGGACGATATGCAGGTGCCCTAAGTGTTGTACGTGCAGATGATTTAGCTGCATTGCCCATCAAATATTTAAAAGATAAATACCCGAACCTACCGTGGAATACGGTAGACGAAGTGTTTTTAGGATGTGCGAACCAAGCAGGTGAAGACAACCGTAACGTTGCACGTATGGCAACACTGTTAGGAGGCTTACCTGATACAGTACCAGCCATGACCGTCAATCGCTTATGTGCTTCGGGTTTAGATGCAGTAGGCCTTGCAGCACGCTCAATTAAAGCAGGCGAAGCGCAGTTTGTGTTGGCAGGTGGTGTTGAGTCGATGAGCCGCGCGCCATTTGTACAAGCTAAACCGACCGAAGCGTTTAGCCGTACACCTGAGATTTATGACACCACCATTGGCTGGCGTTTTGTAAATAAGCAACTTAAAGCGCAATACGGCACCGACAGCATGCCGGAAACAGCCGAAAATATAGCTGAAAAATATCAGATTAGTCGTGAAGACCAAGATGCGTTTGCATTGCGTAGCCAACAAAAAACGGCTGCGGCACAACAAAACGGTTTCTTTAACGATGAGATTTTGCCTGTCGAGATTGTAGATCGTAAGAAAAACGTAGTTGTGGTGAACCGCGATGAGCATCCGCGTGAAACGACACTTGAAGCACTCGCAAAACTAAAAGCGCCATTTAAAAAAGAAGGTGGTTCGGTGACTGCCGGAAATGCCTCTGGTGTAAATGATGGTGCTGCGTGTGTGTTAATTACCAACCGTGAATTTGCAAATACATATGGTTTAAAACCTTTAGCACGCGTGATAGGCATTGCAAGTGCAGGGGTTGAACCCAAATATATGGGTATAGGTCCTGTTCCGGCTGTACAGAAAATTTTAAAGCAAACAGGTTTAACGCTAGATCAGATGGATGTGATTGAGCTGAATGAAGCATTCGCAGCCCAATCTTTGGCTTGTATGCGTGAACTTGGTTTAAAAGATGACGATGAACGCGTTAACCCAAATGGTGGTGCGATTGCGTTAGGCCATCCGCTCGGTATGAGTGGTACACGTTTAGTCATTACCGCAACACGTGAGCTAAAAAAACGCGGTGGACGCTATGCACTTTGCACGATGTGTGTAGGTGTTGGACAAGGCGTCGCACTGATTTTGGAAAACTTAAATTAATTTAGACGGTTTTTAAAATTACATAATGAGGAGAGAGGCGATGGACAGCCTTACAACGGATAATGTTGAGCAATTAACACTTGCAGAGCTTAGAGAGCTGCAAACTAAACGGTTAAAACAAACCCTGACTTTTGTATATGAAAATAGTCCGGTCTATAAGAAAAAGTTTGATGATGCAGGTGTACATCCTGATGACTTCGTGACTTTAGACGATCTGGCAAAGTTTCCATTTACCACCAAACAGGATTTAAGAGACAACTATCCGTTTGGTATGTTTGCCGTACCGCAAGAGCAAATTGTGCGTTTACATGCATCATCAGGCACAACGGGTAAATCGACAGTAGTGGGTTACACCCAAAAAGATATTAATACTTGGTCGGACATTGTTGCGCGTTGCTTACGCATGGCGGGTTTAACCGCAAAAGATATGGTTCAAGTGGCTTATGGCTATGGACTATTTACAGGTGGTCTAGGCGCACATTATGGTGCCGAGCGCTTAGGTGCGACGGTTATTCCAATGTCTGGCGGTCAAACTGAAAAGCAAGTTCAGCTTATTCAAGACTTTAAACCGACTGCAATTATGGTTACGCCATCGTATTGCGTGAGCATTATTGAAAAGCTCGAGCAACAATTTGGTACTGCACGTAATACGTCTTTAAAAGTCGGTATTTTTGGTGCCGAGCCGTGGACCAACGAACTGCGCCGTGAGATTGAAGAACGCCTTAATATTAAAGCACTCGATATTTAT
>NZ_POYH01000101.1:66643-74117 GCF_002899995.1 Acinetobacter sp. AKBS16
CTTGTCTGAGGTGATGGGGCCAGGTGTTGCGATGCAGTGCTTAGGTGAGGGCGAAGGGCTAACCATTTGGGAAGATCATTTCTACCCAGAAATTATTAACCCTGAAACGGGTGAAGTCTGTAAAGATGGCGAACTTGGCGAGCTAGTCTTTACCACCATTACCAAAGAAGGCTTACCGATTATTCGTTACCGTACTCGTGATTTGACCCGCTTACTACCGGGTGAAAATCTGGCAATGCGTAAGATGGATAAAATTGTGGGTCGTAGTGACGACATGCTAATTATTCGAGGCGTAAACGTTTTCCCGACTCAGATTGAAGAGCAAATTTTGCAAGTTCCGCATTTAGTTCCAAATTATGAAATTTTGGTGACTAAAAAAGGCCATATGGATACTTTGCATATTCGTACAGAGATGTGTCATAACTGTACTATACAGGCCAATCAACTTGCTCAGGAGTTGATGAAACGCATTAAAACCATGATTGGGATTAGCGTTACTGTAGAAGTTGTGACAGAAGCGACCTTACCTCGTTCGGAAGGTAAGGCAAAGCGGGTAATCGATATGCGTCAGATTGCTTAACATCAAGATCATTCAGGGTATAGAATCTATACCCTGAAACTAAACGCCAAGACATGAGTATGAGTGCAAAAATACAGCAAATAATTGATTCTGTTGTAAAGAATGAAACCTTAAGTGGAACTTCGCTTATTTCGACAATTTTTGGAGATTCAGTACTTCATCGGGGTGGAAATATCAGTCTTGCAAGCCTGATTCAGTTATTAGAGCTATTTGGTTTTAATGACCGCGCTGTAAGAACCTCTGTTTTTCGTTTAGTTAAAAATGATTGGTTATGTTCAGACAAAATCGGCAGAACCAGCTTTTATCGAATTACCGATTCGAGCCGTTCGACTTATTTGCAGGCCGAGCAACGCATTTATAACGACCAGATGAAAGAGTGGGACCATTATTGGGATCTTATTCTGATGTCTAGCCTCGACACTGAAAATAAAGCGTTGTTAAAGAAAGAACTCGAATGGTTAGGATTTGCCAATATTTCGACAAACCTAATGGCTTATCCGGGTTGTAACCGTATTGAACTGCAACGCTTGTTGGTTGACTTAAATATGAGTGAGCAAGTGGTGGTGTTTAAAGCCGAAACCTTGCAGCTCTTTAATAACTCGGTCGATACCATTGGTCGTATGCTCAGAACCAACTGGCCAATCGATGAGTTACGGCAAAGATACCTACAGTTTCTCGATATTTTTAGAGAAATTGGCGTGTTGCTGATGCAGGAAAACGAACAACTCGAACCTGTTCAGGCCTTTCAAATTCGAACTTTGCTGATTCATTATTATCGACGGATTTTGTTGAAAGACCCTGCATTACCGCTTGAGTTGTTGCCAACTGACTGGCCCGCGATTAGTGCACGAACTTTATCAATGAATATTTATAAAAAAGTATTTGAACCTGCCGATGAATACTTCTTGTCTGTTGCCGCAACAGCAGAAGGACCAATGCCAAATGCCACAGCACATTACTGGCGCCGTTTCGGAGGTTTGGTGGCGACAAATGAGAGGTTAAATCATGCCTTGTTATAGTATTGACGGTGTTATTCCCGTCGTTAGCCCAGAGGCTTTTGTACACCCAACTGCTGTTTTAATTGGTGATGTGATTATTGAAGCGGGCGTGTATGTGGGGCCATTTGCTTCACTGCGTGCCGATTTTGGTCGTATTCATATTAAGCAAAATGCCAATATACAAGATAGCTGCACCGTACATGGCTTTCCGCAAAGCGTAACTTTAGTTGAGGAAATGGGGCACATTGGGCATGGCACAACTTTGCATGGCTGCCGCATTGGAAAAAATGTTTTGGTCGGCATGAACAGCGTAATTTTGGACTATGCCGAAATTGGTGAAAATACTATTATTGGCGCAAATAGTCTGGTCAAAACCAAAGATATAATTCCGGCAAATGTATTGGCAATGGGTAGTCCTGCCAAGGTTGCACGTGATTTGTCAGAACAAGAAAAAAAGTGGAAAACCAGAGGCACGCAAGAATACATTGAGCTTGCACAGCGCTGCTTAAACTCAATGCAAGAAGTTCAGCCTTTAAGCGCAGAGTTGGATGACCGCCTGACCTATAAGGACTTTAGTTCTTCAAACTATCAAATTAAACAAGATAGCGTTTAACGACTCTTAACAAGTCGATTTCAATACATATAGGTTTATAACACTTAAGGAATACTCGCACGAGTAGGGAGACGTTTGTGCAAAAAATGGAAACCACTGCGGTTGATCAATTCGCAGAGCTATTGGGTGTTCAAGTGCTGCATCGCAGTTTTGATGAAGCATGTTGCAAGCTTAATGTAAAAGACGAACACATGAATGCCTTGGGCGGCGTGCATGGTGGTGTCATATTTTCTTTAGCTGATATCGCTTTTGCGATGGCTTGTAATGCAGGGGATGCGCCGTATACTGGCTTACAGGCTGATATTCGCTATATGAGCGGTGCGAAAGATAGAGTGTTATTTGCAACGGCAACCAAGGTTGGAAGTAGTAAAAAATTTGCGCATTATGAAGTGTTGATAACAGACGGTTTGAATAATAGAGTCGCTTTGTTTACATCTACGTGTTATAGGCTTGCGCCGTGATATATGGTTAGTTTTGAGCAGAGTGGTTGGGCTTGCCTGTAGCCATTTTTACTTAAAGCGATTGAAGCATATGAAAGGGCTTTTCTATTAATGTTAGTTTCACCTTCAACATGTTTGATCAGAGTATTTTATTTTTTTAATTATTTGAAAATTAATAGTTATTTTTAAAAGAAATTATAAAATTGACCTCAAGTAGTCTCATGCCAAATTGATAATAATTTGTTATAAAATTCTATTTACTAAATTTAAAATTGGTGGTTATTATGAGAAATAAACAACAAAAAAGGAAGGTCTATATAAATTTACAAAAGAAATAGTTATAGAACATCAGTATTATTATGTATAGTGTGTTCATTAGTTGAGAAAAATATCAAAAATGTTTTCAAATCTAAAATCACTTAGATGGTTAGGCTATACAGTAGGGATAGCTTTTTTACCCATTCTTTTACGTCTCTTAATTTGCTTCTTTACCCAAGATTCTACTATTAAGATTAACGCTTATGCTATTGGGGATATCATTCTCTTTTCATTGATTATTCAACTTTCTATTCTTACGGAAATTGATAATATCGCTGATCCTAAAAGTAGTTTGTGGCGAGAACGAAATAAGATATTAGGGATACTTTGGCTGATTGCACTTTCTTTTCTGCTTTGTTTATCCCTTATAAGTGAAGGTGGGAAAGAATTAGTAAATGGGACAAACTTATTAATATGCTCGATAGTTATAGCTGTTGTTAATTTCATAATTGGTTTTAGGTTCTTTAACTATCTAAATAATACTTCTAAAATGGCAGGAGGATAAAGATGGATTTTTTTATTATACTTCTGACATTTATAATGGTATCGGTATCTTTATACTTTGCATTTAAATCGTATAATGATACTAGGAAAAAACATTATGAAGATTATTTGAAGAGAAAAAGATGAAAGATTTACGTTATTACGTTTATATTGATACAGAAAAGCTTTACTCATTTTCATCACAAGTTTTTAGTGGTGTAACAAAAGAATTAGTTTCTACGTCAAGCTCTGTAGAAAACAAAGGTGAAGAGCAAAAGGGTGTAGTTGGTAGTGGTCAAAAATTGGTTGATTTCATAGAAACAGCTAATTCGTCTGTTGAAACCAAATATTTACATGATTATGCGTTTAATCTTTTAGAAAAAGATATTGAGGCTGAATATATCTTAGATCTCAATAATTATGATAGTAAAACTCTTACTTCTGAAATACTAACATCGAAACCTTTTATTAGATTTGAAAGTCAAATTCGGTTTGATGATTACCATAAGTTTATTGATCTATTTAAAAATTTTAATACTTATGGTGAAGCATTATTCTTTATAACAAATCATGAAAATTTAGCGCACCAAAAGAAAGTATTAGAAGATCAAAAGAGACTTACGAGAGATAAAGGAATAATTCGACAATTAGATAACGAATTAAAAAGATTCAACAATATTAAAGAAATGGCCTTAGAAGCTGGATTAAATCTTGATTCCACCTATCTGGATAAGATGTATACGATTTTGACCTATGGTTTTAAAGATGAGTTGGCTATTTCACAGTATCATGGCCATATTAAAGTTACTTCTTACTTATCGGAATCTTACTTAAGAGAACCTAAAGATCTTTTTGTCAGTAAATATGGAAGATATACATATAAAAAATTTGTTGTTATAGGTACTTTAAGTCAGAGTTTTACCGAAGAGGAAAAGTTAAGTATCCAATTTAATGAAAAAACTGAAGAAATTTCTACTAGCATCTTAGATCAACCTGAAGGGTTGGGCCCTGCAATTCATAATCTACTACAAACTTATTGTAGCTTGGAAAAAACTATACGTCATTTACTTAAAAATGAATTAGTAATTGATCCATTAGCAATATATATGAAACTTTGATATCAAAAATAAATGGTAAAAAATAATTTGTTTTAGAAATGTGGAGTAATTTTTACTGTTTACTTAGAATGATAAATATATATTGGTCGTATTTTATTGAATATAATCTATACAAAATTTTTCTACCCCTAAAAACAGCCTCCCAAGGCTGTTTTTTATTCCTCTCAACAACCCCCACTTAACAATAACTCCCTCATTATTTAGCCTTGCTTTTCTAATGATTTAATTTAAAACAAATGGCATTTTACGTGCTTGACTGTAAAAGGGTTGGGCACTATTCTTTGCCTGCTGGCCTACATTGCCAGTCGATCGTCGCGGATCGTCCCTTAAGAGCATTAAAGGTTTTATACTTTTAGTGTGTACACCCTCGTGCCCCCTCTATGGTGGAACGGAGGGGGACACCTTTGGGTGTGCTGGAATCTTAAGGCCAGTCCGCGAACCCCCTTCGTTCTGCCACCATAATTCTATAAATGTCTGGCAGAACTCCCAATAAAAAGGAGTTGGCTTTGCACATCCAATATTTCTTGGCTCTCAATGCCAAAAGCTATAACGACACAGCTTAAAAATTAAAGCAGCTTGATTGCCCTAAGGTTTTCAGGCTTAAAGTCATTTTTACTTAAAACTCAGCAATAACAAACTTGAGATGTGCCAAGCACAGTCTTTACGGCTTTGCTGTGCCTTTTTTTCTCCCAAAAAGGGCACAGGCTTTTTTATCTCTACATACAACAAAAATTTTTATAACGGTAAAACTATGCCAAATTTAGTTCTCCCAACACGTACCTTATATGTTGTAAATAAAGCAATTGATCTGTTTCACCACCGTGGGTTTCACCTTATTGGGGTCGATAGAATAGTGAAAGAATCAGAAATTACGAAAGCGACTTTTTATAATTACTTTCACTCAAAAGAGCGGCTTATTGAAATTTGCCTGATGGTGCAAAAAGAAAAGCTCCAAGAGCAAGTAGTCGCAATGGTCGAGTATGACTTAAGTACCCCCGCAATAGATAAACTTAAGAAGCTTTATTATTTACATACCGATTTAGAAGGGCCGTATTACTTATTATTTAAAGCCATATTTGAGATTAAAAATAGTTATCCCAACGCCTATCAGACCGCAATGCGCTATAGAACATGGCTCAAAAATGAAATTTATAGTCAGCTTAGAATGCTAAACGCAGATGCTTCTTTTAATGATGCCAAGCTATTTGTATATATGGTGGAGGGTACAATCATTCAGCTTTTAAGCTCAGATGGGGCAATCGAGCAGGAAAAGATGTTGGATTGTTTTTTAAACTCTTTTGTTAGAAATTTTAGTCCATGTATGTTTACTCATGTCGATGCTAGCAAGTGTTAGCCTGTTCTTCTATGAGGGTTTATATGTAAAAGCTAGACGAGTTGTTTTGAAGGGGGGAGAGAAATAATAAATAAAGCCCCCTTAAAAAAACTGCTTGTGTACAAAAGAATATAAAAACAGCAAGTAACACTTACTCAAGTGTCATTTTAATCTAATTGATATTTATACAATATAGTTACCAGATCACAAGGATATGAACCGATGAAATTTCTAAAATTTTTAACTTTTAGCACGATTCTTACCTTATCCGCACATACCTATGCGACAGTAGGGGGTGGACAAAAAATTGAAGTATTGGGCTATCAGCAAAAAGAGAAGAAACTTTATGTATTAAGACATTATGAAGATGGCCGAGGACGTCTGCCGCAACTATATTATTATCTATTAAATAGTAAATCGCCTGATAAACTTATTGAAGTTAAATCTCTCTATATCAATCCAAAAACACATAAGATTGATTATGATCAAGATAGTACAGCGTTTAATAAGGCACTTAATAAAATTAAAAGGAATTTAACCCCCTTAGTCGTAAGTAATAGTAAGACTGTAAAAATTCAAACATTAAAAACTCATCAGAATCAAGTATCAGCTTGGTTTGATCCTTCAGGAAAGATCACGCAATATAAAACAGAATATGTTGTAAAATCGCCGTCTTTACAAAGTAAGACCCATGTTGCGGTTCATTACAGCAAAGCAATAAAAATTTCCCAAAATTATAGTGTGCCTAAACAAAATAATAGGTTGGTTGTCGTTAAATATTTGGGGGTTCCAGAAGAAACTGGTTACGATATTGAAGACCCTGTTTTACTACTACCTATAAAAAAATAAGCTTAAGCGTAAATTATTTTCTTGGTTGAAAAGGACGACAGGATAAGAAGTCCTGCGTATTTTATAGGATAAAACTTTTCTTTATAAATGCAGCTATATAATTTACACAGGATGAAGAATGAATAATTTGAATTTTAAAACGCTAAAGAAGTACTGGCTGCGATTCGTGGGTATTGCTGTAATCGCAGGCGCTTTAGTATTAGCATTTGCTTGGACCGCTGGTCTATTTGGACATCGAACAACATCCAAAACTTTTTTGGGTGACACATTAAAAAACTTTGATCCCGGATATCGACGTGCACACGGTAAAGGTATTTGTTTTGATGGCACTTACCATAGTAATGGTGCGGCAGCAGCACTCTCTAAAGCCACTGTATTTGCCAAGTCTGATATACCAGCAATTGGCCGATTTTCTATTGGAAGCGGTAATCCGCATGCGGCAGATAATTCTACCGCAACAGTGAGTATGGCTTTATTACTTTCTCCAGCCGATCATTCGCAGTGGCGTATGAAATTAAACAACTTTCCTTATTTCCCGACGCGAAATGCTGAAGGTTTTTTGGCGCAGCAAAAAGCATTTAAACCAGTTCCGTCTACTGGGAAACCTGATCCAGCCCTTGTTGAGGCGTTTTTAAAAGAATATCCCGAAGCACGTAAGTCTATTGAGCAAAAGGCCAAGATGCCATTAACCGGTAGTTTCAGCGGTGCAGAATTTTATGTCGTAAATGCCTTTATATTGCGA
>NZ_POYH01000101.1:74209-89545 GCF_002899995.1 Acinetobacter sp. AKBS16
CAATGGACAAGAACAGCCAGTCCGTTGGTCTATGCGTCCTCATTCAAAATTTATTAGTTTGACCAAAGAACAACGTGATCAAGCTGATCATGATTTCTTATTTAAAGACATCAAAAAACGTTTGGCTGAAGGACCCCTCTATTGGGACTTGGTTTTGCAACTTGCCGAGCCGGGAGACCCGGTGAATGACCCATCTCAGCCTTGGCCAAAAGACCGTAAAGAAGTTATAGCCGGAACATTAGAAGTCAAAAATGTGACTGATCAGGTAAATGGCGCTTGTCGTGATATTAACTTTGACCCAACTTTGGTGCCACCGGGAATTGAGTTATCAGATGACCCAGTACTCGCAGCACGAGCGGCTATCTATTCACAGTCTTACAATGCTCGATTACGTGAAATTGGGTTTGGCAAAGCAACGGATGCCGTGGGCAAATAGGAGAGCTGAACAATGCAAAACAAATCTAACGATACTGCTCCACGTCATTTTAATTTGACTGCTCGAATACTGCATTGGCTTATGGCGGCAGCAATTCTGGCTATGCTATTTATTGGGGTAGGAATGACCACCTCGATGACTTGGCGTCCGTGGTTAATTGATATTCACCGTCCTTTAGGAATCGCAATCTTACTATTGGTCGTCATAAGATTAATAAATCGACTCTGTTATCCAATTCCACCTTTGCCGCCGACTGTACCGCGCTGGCAGGCGTTTCTTGCCCATGCATCACATTGGCTACTTTATATTTTGATGTTTAGTTTGCCATTGCTCGGATGGGCGACGCTATCAGCAGGTAACTGGCCTGTCACTTTATTTCCGGGTTGGGATCTTCCACCTATAGCACCAACCAACTCTACGCTTTACGCTTGGTTCCGTACATTACATGGAATTTTGGCTTGGCTATTATTTGCTGTTGTCATTGGTCATTTATCTGCTGCATTATTACATGCATGGATTTATCGCGATGGCGTATTTTCGAGTATGGCTTTGGGGCCTTCTTCTAAAAAAGAAGAAGCTGATTAGTTTGCTTGAAATTTTTTCGATTGAACGATGAGTTAATGGTGAGGTTTTTATAAGGTTTATTTAAAACATATAAATAAGCTCGCTGATATAACAACTTAAAATAGAATTGATTTCTCAAGTTGAGAAATCAATTCAGCAATTTAGATCCCTTCAACAAAACTCACCATGACATCACAGCAGCCTTGGCGTTTACTTTTGGCAAGCTGATATTCAGGTGAAAAATAACATTCACGTGCAGTTTCCATATCTGGAAACTCAATCACCACATGACGTTCAAACTCTTGTCCTTCTAAGACTTCCGAGGCACCGCCACGCGCAAGAAACTTGGCACCATACTTTTGAAAAGCTTGCGGAGCAGTGGCCATATATTGTTTATATTGTTCCATATCATGAATGGTGACATGAGCAATCCAGTACGCAGACATATCGTATTTCCCTATAACTTATTCAATAAAGGTCTATTTACCTTTTCCTAAAATTTGTGATTTCAAGCATCTAAAATATTTTTTGCGACAGCAGCAGCTTCAGCAATATGTTCAGCAACAGCTTGTTTTGCCTTTTCAGGGTCTTTGTGAAGATAAATGGCCTCACACATATTTTTAATACGTTGATAACCTGAAATTTCACGCTTTGTCGATTTCATAGTCATGGCACGTAGACGGCTAATACGGCCATTTAAGCGTTGCACCACTTCCCACGCAATATGGTGTTTTGCGGTGGTGAAAATAGTTTGATAAAGCTGGGTTGAGGTCTCAATAATCAGATTGATGTCATCGGCAGCAAAAGCAGCTTTAAGATCTTCTAATAGAAGCTTTAATTTTTCAGCAGTTTTTTCATCTAGGTTTTTAGTGCAGTCAACTACAGCGCTTTGCTCTAATAAAAGACGAATTTCATAAATCTGTGAAGCGATGTCCCAGTTAAGTAGCGAAACAATAGGGCCTTTATTTGGCAAAATTTCAACTAAACCTTCTGCTTCTAAATAACGAATCACTTCGCGAACCACAGAACGACTCACGCCGAGTTCTTCACATAACGTTCTTTCAACCAGTCTTTTTCCTGAAGGAAAATAGCCAGTAATAATGGCATTGCGCACTTTATCTAAACACAGCTCTCGTAATGTTACGGGCGGGTTTTCAATTTTAAGATTCATAAATAATTAAATTTTCCTGTTTTTTAACATGTTGAGTTTCATCACATGTTTTTCAATAAAAATTAGCATAGCAAACTCTTGCTTTTTTTTCAGTATGTATTATGGTATACCATAATACGAATGACAAGATAATTTACTTGCAAGGAAGAGCAATGGAACTCATACGTAAAACAGTGCTTCATGTAGAAACCACTTATGTAGATGGCGGTAAAGAAGCAGCAAAGCCTTTAAAAATGGTGGCAGCCGCAGCGGTGATTAAAAATCCGTGGGCAGGGCAAGGTTATGTAGAAAACCTAACACCGGAAATTCGCCGTATTGCGCCGATCTTAAGCCAACATTTAACCAAGCTTATTCTTGATGAAGTCGGCTCTGGTGAAGCTGTTGAAGCTTTTGGTAAAAGTGCAGTGGTGGGCTTAAACGGTGAACTTGAACATGCATCAGCTTTAATTCACACCTTACATTTTGGTAATACTTACCGTAGTGCTGTTGGTGCGAAATCTTATTTAGCATTTAACAATACCCGTGGCCCAGCAAACGCTCCTATTTTAATTCCAATGATGGATAAAAATGACGAAGGCCGCCGTTCTCATTACTTAACATTGCAATTTGCAATTCCAGATGCACCTGCTGCCGATGAGCTGGTTGTTGTAATTGGTGCAGCAACAGGTGGTCGACCACATCATCGTATTGGTGATCGTTATAAAGATTTGGAAGAGTTAGGTCATGATGTCAAAAACCCTGCAGCTGTCAAATAACCGTATTGCTCACTATTTTGAGCAAGGCGAAGGAGAGCCTCTGGTTCTGATCCATGGAGTGGGAATGCAAGCTGCGGCATGGTATCCACAAATTGAATATTTTTCTAAACATTATCATGTGATTTCAGTAGATATGCCGGGACATGGTCAAAGCACCAAATTACCGGCAGACGCAAAATTACAAGATTTTGTTGAATGGACCATCGAATTTATTACAGCCTTAAATCTAGGACCTGTAAATTTAGCGGGACATTCAATGGGTTCACTAATTACCACAGGAGTTAGCGTTACCCGTCCTGATTTGGTTAAACGGATGGCAGTGCTCAATGGTGTATATAAACGTACAACACAAGCACGTAATGCAGTCATCCAAAGAGCTGAAGAGTTAAAAACAGGCCGTATTGATGTTGAGACTCCGCTACAGCGCTGGTTTGGCGAAAGTGAAGTCGAGCGTATTGCAGCAGCCAAAGTGAAATCATGGCTCGAAAATGTCGACTTGTCTGGTTATACCACTGCATATTCTGCTTTTGCGCAAGGCGATGAAACCTATGCAGATGACTGGTCAAAGATCACTTGTCCTGCTTTGGTGTTGACCGGAACGGATGATCCGAACTCAACTGCAGAAATGGCTGTGCAAATGGCGAATCAGGCAAAGCATGGCACTGCAATTGTCATTGAAAATGAACGTCACATGGTGAACTTAACTGCACCTGACAAAGTGAATAATGCAATGCAAGCGTGGTTGGAAACCAGCGTTTAATTTGCCACACATTGCTGAAGGAATATAACAATGAGTGAAATGGATACGATTAATAAAATGCGTGAACTACGTGATGCTTTCGGGTCATTTATGACAGGCGTTACCGTGGTCACAACCTGTAAAGAAGATGGAACGCCACTTGGCTTTACAGCGAACTCTTTTGCTTCGGTGTCTTTGGACCCAGCTTTACTTCTAGTGAGTATTGCCAAGACATCAAGCAATTATCATAACTTTGCAAATACCACTCATTTTGCAATTAACATTTTGGCAGAAGAGCAAAAAGATGTTTCAAATACCTTTGCTCGTCCAAGCGAAGACCGTTTTGCAAATATTTCATGGTCAAAAAGCGCTTGCCAAAATCCGCTGATCGATCATGTCAGTGCATGGTTTGATTGTACAACTTACCAAGTTGTCGATGCAGGTGACCATGCGATTTTAATTGGTAAAGTTGAAGATTTTGCTTCAACCGGTTTTGCAGGTCTTGGTTATTATCGTGGTGGATATTTCACTCCGGCCAAACTTTCTGCCGAGGTCATCTCTGGTCCTAAAGTGGTGATGAGTGCGATTATTGGTCATGAAAATACCATTTTGCTTGAAGAAACTGCCGATCATAAATGGACTATTCCGCATGTCATGGTCGATAAAGACGGTGCCGATAAAGCACTTGAGAAAATCTTTGCACAATATCAGCCAGATGCTTCTGCCAACTTCATTTACTCTGTATATGAAAACGTTGAAAACCAGCAGCAATATATTTCATTTTTATGCAACACACCCGTAGCTCAAGCCACTAAAGGTCAGTTTGTCGATTTAAATGATCTTGAAAAGCTAGAGTTTGTAGACAGCGCTTTAGAAAGTATGTTGATGCGTTATCGCAAAGAAAACCATTTGAAAACTTATGGTGTTTATTACGGAAATCAGACAACAGGTACAGTTCGTCAAATCGTTAAAGAGGAAGTTTAATCATGCGTTTTTCATTATTTGTGCATATGGAACGTGTTTCTGATCAGCAAACCCAGAAGCAGCTTTATGATGAAATGATTGAGCTTTGTCAAATTGCAGACCGTGGCGGTATGCATGCGGTTTGGACAGGCGAACACCATGCCATGAACTTTACCATTGCACCGAACCCATTTTTAAATCTGGTCGATTTAGCGAATAAAACCAAAAATGTTCGTTTAGGTACAGGTACGGTGGTAGCGCCATTCTGGCATCCGATTAAACTTGCAGGTGAAGCTGCAATGACCGACATTATTACCAATGGCCGTTTAGATATTGGTATTGCTCGTGGTGCTTATTCGTTTGAATATGAACGTATGGTTCCGGGCATGGATGCATGGAGTGCAGGTCAGCGTTTACGTGAAATGATTCCCGCAATTAAAAACCTTTGGAAAGGCGATTATGAGCATAACGGTGAATTTTGGCAGTTTCCAAAAACCACCTCAGCACCTCAACCGCTTCAACAACCGCATCCACCAATTTGGGTTGCTGCCCGTGATCCAAATAGCCACGAATTTGCTGTGCAAAATGGCTGTAATGTACAGGTAACGCCGTTACATTTAGGTGACGAAGAAGTTGAAAAACTCATGGGACATTTCAATGCAGCTTGTGAAAAGTTCAGTGATGTACCGCGTCCGGAAATTATGTTGCTCCGCCATACCTATGTGGCAGATAGTGAAGAAGATGCTCAACTGGCAGCAGATGAAATCAATACCTTCTATAACTACTTCGGCGCTTGGTTTAAAAATGAGCGTGAAATTAAACAAGGTTTAATTGCACCTTTAAGCCCTGAAGAAATTGCTGCACATCCTTTTTATACACCAGAAGCGATGCGCAAAAATAACGTGATTGGGCAAGCCCAAGAAGTCATTGATCGCTTAAAAGCCTATGAGGCAATGGGCTATAACGAATATTCTTTCTGGATTGATACAGGCATGAGCTTTGAACGTAAAAAAGCCTCATTAGAACGTATGATCAATGAAGTTATGCCGGCATTTACATAGAGGCGAATATCATGACAGCAGATTTTCAGCTTTATATTAATGGTCAGTTTGAATCTGGTGCAGGGACGTTTGAAAGTATTAATCCTGCAACAGGTGAAGTCTGGGCACACATGCCGGAAGCTCGAACCGATGAAGTCAATCGAGCAGTTCAAGCGGCATCTCAGGCGTTAAAAGCACCGGAGTGGGCAGGTTTAACGGCCTCCCAGCGCGGTAAATTGCTCTATAAGTTGGCTGATTTAATTGAAAAAGCTGCACCGCAACTTGCCCAAATTGAAACCAGTGATACGGGCAAGATTATTCGTGAAACATCGAGCCAGATTGCCTATGTCGCTGAATATTATCGCTACTATGCAGGTATTGCCGACAAATTAGAAGGTAGTTTTCTACCGATTGATAAGGCAGACATGCAAGCATGGATTGTTCGTGAACCAGTAGGTGTGGTTGCTGCAATTGTTCCTTGGAACAGTCAGTTATTTCTATCGGCAGTGAAGGTAGGGCCTGCTTTAGCGGCAGGTTGTACCGTCGTGCTAAAAGCTTCTGAAGACGGCCCTGGACCATTGTTAGCCTTTGCCAAATTAGTCCATGAAGCGGGTTTCCCGGCAGGAGTGGTCAATGTGATTACCGGTTTCGGGCCTGAATGTGGCGCCGTGCTGAGTAGTCATCCTGATGTTGCCCATGTTGCGTTTACGGGTGGACCAGAAACGGCACGGCACATTGTGCGTAACTCGGCTGAAAATCTTGCAAAAGTTTCACTCGAATTAGGTGGCAAATCACCATTTATTGTATTTGCTGATGCAGATATTCAAAGTGCGGTAAATGCTCAGGTCGCTGCTATTTTTGCTGCTACTGGGCAAAGTTGTGTAGCAGGTTCACGCTTACTGGTTGAAGAAAGCATTAAAGATGAATTTGTTCAGCGTTTGGTTGAGCGTGTACAAACCATAAAAATTGGTTTACCTCATGAGATGGCCACCGAGTTTGGGCCGCTTTGTACCTTACGCCAACGCCAAAAAATTGAGCAAGTCGTTGCAAGTTCAATCCAGCAAGGGGCAAAACTTCTTACTGGCGGTAAAAGCATTGAGCGAGCAGGTTATTACTATCCACCGACCATTTTAGATTGTACCGATGCACCTCAAGCAGATTGCATTACCACGGAATTATTTGGTCCAGTGTTATCGGTAGATAGTTTCAAAGATGAAGCGGAAGCTGTGCAAAAAGCCAATAGTACGCCTTACGGGCTGGCAGCAGGCGTTTTTACCACCAATTTAAGCCGTGCGCACCGTATGACAAAAGTCATTGGGTCGGGAATTGTTTGGTTAAACACTTACCGAGCGGTTTCTCCACTTGCGCCTTTTGGTGGACATGGGCTTTCGGGACATGGTCGGGAAGGTGGCGCAAATGCGGTTCTAGATTACACCACCACCAAAACAGTTTGGTTACGTACCTCAGATGAGCCAATTGATGACCCATTTGTCATGAGATAAATCATGACTTGAGGTATGAAAATATAACGGGATTTTAATTTCAAGGATGAAAAAATGAATCAGTCAAACCCATTAATCGCCTAAAGCTTTAAATAGTTGAAAACGTAAAACTAGATGTATCGATGCTTAATCAAGTATTGATTGGACTGGCTTTACCTTTTTCTTGGCAAAAACAACACAAACAGAGAAATGAGCTGTTTGTAAAAGGAAATAAAAAGATGAAGCCGAGTCATATTGAAATGACTTTGGCTGGGCAGATTTTTTGATGTTGAGGAAATGAATTCCTCAAAGAGAGATTAAGGATATGAGCCAAAACGAAAATAGCAATAATGCTTTCGCTATCGAAAGCCATTCCATTGATTATGTTGCTCCCTCTGAACGTAATGGGAAAGTTCGCGATCTATTCACATTATGGTTTTGTACCAATATTGCACCGCTTGCCGTCATTACGGGTGCAATGTCAATTTTAACGTTTAACCTCAATATTGTAAGTGCATTGCTTGCGATCTGCTGCGGACATTTTTTTGGTGCAGCGATTTTAGCTTTAACCTCTGCACAAGGCCCACAGGTCGGCATTCCTCAAATGATTCAGAGCCGTGCGCAGTTCGGGCGTTATGGGGCATTGCTGGTTGTACTGTTTACTACCCTAATTTATTTAGGTTTTTTCATCTCTAACATTATTTTGTCAGGCAAAACGCTTCATACCGTTGTTCCTGCTATTCCTGTGCCGACTGCGACCGTGATTGGTGCAATTGCAGCAACCACAATAGGCGTGATTGGTTATCACTTTATTCATAAGTTCAATAAAATTGGAACTTGGTTTATGGGTGGTTCGTTGCTCATCGGCCTCATGATTATGGTGCCGCATATTAATGCAGATGTACTTGCTAAAGGCTCTTTCAATATGAAAGGCTGGTTTGCCATGTTTGGTTTGTGTGCGGTATGGCAAATTAGTTTCTCGCCTTATACCTCAGACTATTCACGATATTTACCGAAGTCGATTGGTATTTATAAGCCATTTATCTTTACCTATTTAGGCGCATCGTTAGGAACCATTTTTGCGATGGCATTTGGTACGATCGCGGTTAGTATTGGCTCAACCACAGATGCCATGGAAGCGGTAAAGTCAGGCACTGGGTTGTTCGGCTATGTCCTTATGATTTTGTTCTTATGCAATATCATTGGTCATAATGCCATGAACCTCTACGGTGCGGTTCTTTCTTGTATTACCTCTATTCAGACTTTTGCAGGGCAGTGGATGCCAAGCCGAAATATCCGAGTCGTGTTATCAATCATTGTATTAGTTCTAGCGACTTTAACGGCGCTTTGGGCATCAAGTAACTTTATTAGTTTCTTCTTGAATGTGATTTTTGCCTTGTTATTTATTTTGGTGCCGTGGGTGTCTATTAATTTATTAGACTTCTATGTCGTGAATAAAAAGTCTTATGACATTCAATCGATCTTTGCACGTGATGGTGGTATTTACGGCAAATTTAATGCAAAAGCGCTTACGGCTTATTTCATTGGGATCGCGGTACAAATTCCATTCTTAAAAAATGCATTTTTCACAGGTGCATTGGCCGATGTAATTCCGGATGCGGATATTTCATGGGTGATTGGATTGTTGGTGAGTCTGGTGGTGTATTACGTCTTTAATCTAGGAAAGATTAAATGTTCTGCACCTGCATTAAACGCAAAATTACCTCAATAAGCATTGTAGTGAAAGGAATCCGACAATGAAAAAAAGCTATTTACAAGTGGCTCTAAGCACAGCATTGATGGCTGTAATCTATCCGAGTTACGCAGGTATAAGTTTTGGAAACACCGATGATGAATACGGCAAGCTCACCGTATCCGGCTATGTTCGCGCTAACTATCAAGATAAACACTATGGAGAGTCTGCTTCTGATCAAAAAATTCGTTTTGATGCTGCGCAGTTAAAACTGGACTACGAGCGTGGACCGTTATTTGGTCATGCGGAATATCGTTGTTATCAATATGACCATCTATGTGATTTTTCTACCTTAATTGATGGTTATGTAGGGTACAAATTAAATAAAACAGATCAAGTGGTGGCAGGTGTTCAGCCGATTCCATTTGGACCGGGACGTTTTTGGGGCAATAGCCTATATGGAAGTATGAGCACAACCGCAGGTTTAGAAGACGTTCATAATCTTGGTTTGAATTATCATTTTGAATTGCCGACAGCAACCAAGTTTGATGTGGGTTATTTTGCGGTAGATGGTGGGAACTACACAGGTTCTACCCAAGATTCAGGTCGCTACACTGCAAATTATGTGAGTTCAGATGATCCGAATAAAACCGATTTGCAAGAAAAGAACATGTGGGTAGGCCGAGTGACTCAAGATATAAATCTTGGAATTAATGGTTTAACCACACAACTCGGTGGTTCCTATTGGACATCCGATATTGAAAATAAAGCTGCTTCGAGTGATGGGCGCCGTCATGCATGGGCACTTTTTGGTAAAGCCAATTATGGCAATTTTAATGTGACCCTTACTGGTGGTAAAAATGATGTAACTAATCAGGACCAGCTTAATCCTAATCAGTCACTCATGGGCTCTTACGACAGTGAATATTTTGTGGCTAACAAAGGAACATTCTATACTGCAGATGTTGGTTATTCTTTCAAAAATATTAAGCAGATCGGAAACATTACGCCGTACTTTATGTACAGTCAGTACGATAAAGATCAGGACAGTATGAAAGATTCGATTCGTAATATTATTGGTGTGTCTATTGACCATAAACAGCTATCGTTGGTGGCTGAATACATCATGAGTAAAAATGACCCATTCATTGGGGGAACTCAAGATTCATTGGCAAAAGGTGATGATAACCAGTGGAATAAGTTGCTTAACTTAACGCTGTTTTATTATTTCTAAAGACACTTAAACATTCGGGCATACCGAAAAATTTTTTAAATTAATTTTTGGTATGCCATAATACAAAGTTGATTGTGAGCTATTTAATTTATGTATCGCTCCACTATCAATGCAGAAGATCTCAACAGGATAATGATCATGCAGCTTAATGAACTCGCTTTATTTCGTCAGCAAGCCTTTGTTGCTGGAAAGTGGTGCGATGCAGACCATCAACAAACATCCAAAATTTTAAATCCGGCGACATTAGAGATTATTGGTACTGTCCCAAATATGGGCAAGGCTGAAGCCGAGCGTGCCATTGAAGCTGCCAAAGAAGCTTGGCCGTTATGGAAAAATAAAACAGCAAAAGATCGATCAATTATTTTAAAAAAATGGTTCGATTTAATCATTTCAAATGCAGATGAATTGGCTTTTATTTTAACGAGTGAGCAAGGAAAGCCCTTAGCTGAAGCCAAGGGTGAAATTTTATATGCTGCCAGTTTTATTGAATGGTTTGCCGAAGAAGCAAAACGAGTGTATGGCGATATTATTCCAAGCCCATATCCAGATGCTCGTATTGTCGTAAATAAACAGCCTATTGGTGTCGTTGCAGCCATTACACCGTGGAATTTTCCGGCTGCCATGATTACGCGTAAGGTTGCTCCAGCTTTGGCGGCAGGTTGTCCTTGTATTGTAAAACCAGCACCAGAAACGCCTTTTACTGCTTTGGCTTTAGTGGACTTAGCCCTGCAAGCGGGTGTGCCTGCTGAAATTTTTAGTGTGATTACAGGTGATGCAGTTCATATTGGTGATGCGATTTTTGAAAGTGATGTCGTACGCAAGTTTACTTTTACCGGTTCAACACCAGTTGGCAAAATGCTGCTTGAGCGTTCAGCAAAAACCTTAAAAAAAGTTTCCTTAGAGTTAGGTGGCAATGCGCCGTTTATTGTATTTGATGATGCCGATTTAGATGCAGCAATTGAGGGAGCACTCATTGCTAAATTTAGAAATGCAGGGCAAACCTGTGTATGCGTCAATCGATTCTTAGTGCAGGCGGGCATTTATGAAAAATTTATTGCTGCCTTAAGCCAAAAAATCCAAAACTTTAATATTGGTAATGGATTAGAAGCTGGGCATGACATTGGGCCATTAATTAATGCCAATGCGGTGAAAAAAGTTGAAGCTCATATTCAAGATGCATTAGATAAAAATGGTCGTCTTGTGGTTGGTGGTAAAAAGCATAAAGCGGGTGAATTGTTTTTTGAACCAACACTGATTGCAGATGTTACCGCTGATATGGATGTGGCAACCCAAGAAACGTTTGGTCCGCTGGCAGCTATATTTAAATTTGAAACCGAGCAACAAGCAGTTGAAATGGCAAATGCAACTGAATTTGGATTAGCCGCATATTGTTATACCAAAGATTTAGGCCGTGCTTGGCGAATGAGTGAACAACTTGAGTATGGCATGGTCGGAATTAATAAAGGCCTTATTTCAAATGAAGTTGCGCCTTTTGGTGGAATTAAACAGTCTGGTTTAGGGCGTGAAGGTTCTAAATACGGTATTGAAGATTATCTGGAAATTAAATACACCTTGTTTGGAGGATTGAATATATGAGTAATGAAAAATTTGAAAAGGGTTTAGCAATCCGTAAACAAGTTCTTGGTGAAGAATATGTAAATAATTCAATCAACAATGCTGATGAGTTTAATCTTCCTCTTCAAGAATTAGTCACTGAATATTGCTGGGGAGCTGTTTGGGGACGTGAAGAATTAAGTAAGCCTGAGCGCAGTTTAATTAATTTGGCAATGATCTCAGCTTTAAATCGTCCGCATGAATTAAAACTACATGTTAAAGGTGCACTTCGAAATGGTGTACCTAAAGAGAAAATTCGTGAAGTGCTTTTGCAGGTTGCAATTTACTGTGGCGTGCCTGCTGCTGTAGATAGCTTTCGAATTGCTAAAGAGGCAATTAAAGAGTTTGAATCTGAGCAATAAACGTTGCCTTTGAATAATTAAAAAAAGCCTTGTTCAAGTGGACGAGGCTTTTTTTATTTTTAAGCTTGTTTGTTCAGTTTAGAGGGTAAATGCTGCGCCAAATAATCTATTGCAAGGCGGGTTTTTAGTGGCATAAAAGGCAGTGTAGGCCATACCAAATGAATCGGAAAAGCAATGCTCGACATGGTTTCTAACACTTGTACTAGCTTACCATCCTGTAATTCATTTTGAATGAGCCAATCGGGCAGCCAAGCAATACCTGCGTCAGCAAGTGCTGCATTTTTAATAGCTTGTAGATCATTTAAAAGAAGTTTTGCTTTCGGTTTAATAAATAAAGGCTCGTCATTTTCCTTTTGAAGTCGCCATTTTTGCATTTGACCAAAATGCGGATCGGCAATCGTGGCGTGCTGGTCTAAGTCCTCAATATGTTCTAGGGGACCTCTTTTATTTAAATAGTCAGGTGAGGCACAAAGTAGCATTCGATGCTCACCAATCGGTTTGGCAACGAGCTGAGTGGTGTCAGGCAGTGAACCAATGCGGATGCATAAATCAAAACCTTCTTCGATCAAGTCTACATTTCGGTCATTAAATGAAATTTCTAACTGTAAGTCCGCATGTTGCTGAGCAAATTTAACCATGAGCGGAGCAGCAAAAAGTTGCCCGAACAGCACTGGCACAGACATTCTTAATCGGCCTGTTGCGTTAATTTTGCCTTGGTCTAATAACGCCGCCGCATTTTGTATTTCACTTAACGCTCGGCGGCTATGCTCATAAAACAAAGTACCTTCGTCAGTCATGCTGAGTGAACGTGTTGTTCTTTTAAATAGAACTACACCAAGCTGTTCTTCAAGCCGAGCAATATTTTTACTTATGGCTGAACGAGTTAAATGCAATTGCTCGGCAGCTTTTACAAAGCTTCCAGCTTCGACCACCGTCACAAATATAGAAATTGCACTTAGCTCATGTTGCATGATTGTTGCCTAAAAGGAACCAATATAAAGAAATAATATCATCACTGTTGAATTTATTGTGGAGTTAATATGGCTTCATCAAAAACGTGGAGACAGTCATGGCTAAAATATTGGTATTAAAATCCAGCATTAAGGGTGAGGGTTCACAAACCAATCGCCTAATTGATGTAATGCTTGAACATCGAAAAGACCAAGGTTTGCAAGATGACATTACCATACGCAATTTAGCTGAAATGAACTTGCCTGTATTAGATCTAGAAATTTTTCAAGCGCTTCGTGGGGCTGAAAATGTAAATCAAGACATTCAACGAATCGTTGCTTTGTCTGATGAATTAATTGCTGAATTAAAAAATACTGATTTATTGGTGATAGGCGCACCCATGTACAACTTAAATGTGCCGACTCAACTCAAAAACTGGTTTGACTTGGTGGCACGAGCAAGACAAACATTCCGCTACACCGAAACTTATCCTCAAGGTTTGGTTGAAGGAGTAAAAGCGGTGGTGGTAAGTAGTCGGGGTGGTATTCATGTCGGCCAAGAAACTGAGGCAGTCACGCCTTATCTCAAAGCAGTGTTAGGGCTAATGGGCATTCATGACGTCGATTTTATCTATGCAGAAGGCTTAGACATGCAGGCCTATCGCAACAACGCTTTAGATTTGGCAAGCCAGCAAGTTAAAGAATTCGCTATTTAAAATTATGAGTTAAAACTCTTGTATCTCTAATAGATAACAAGAGTTTCTAAGTCTATTTAAATTACATTTCTGAGTTCATTTGCTGTGTTGCGTAGCAATGGCAAAATTTGCTGAACCAAATAATCTTCTTGTACACGATTGGTTTGAGACATGCAGTTAAGCGCTGCAATGGCTTGACCTTGGGCGTTAAATACGGGCACTGCAATCGCAATTACGCCAAGCTCATGTTCTTCTTTGGAAAGGCAATAATCCGATAATGAAATACCCTTAAGCACTTCAAAAAACTTTGACTCATCTATTATGGTAAAAGGCGTTAAACGTTTTAAACCGTAATTTTTTACCCACGCGTGCTGAGCTTCTTCGGGCAGTGCTGCCAGCAATACTTTACCTGTAGACGTGGCATGGGCAGGCAGTCGGTTTCCTAAGTGCATGCCATAAGGACTTACACGCAAATTATCTTGCTGTGGTAAATAACTACGGGCAATTGGCACCACTTCGTTATCGTCTAACACCACAATCGAAAAAGTAAGTGATGTCTGCGCGCACAAAAGATTTAAAAATGATTGAGCAACTTTAGGCAGGTGGGCAGAGCTTAGATAAGAACTCGAAAAGCGCAGCACGCGATGAGTGAGCCAAAAGTAATGTTCATCTGTTTCTAAATAGCCTAGGTATTTTAAAGTTTTTAGGTAACGCCTTGCCGCTGTACGACTAATACCGGTTCGTTCTGCCACTTGAGTGACATTAAGCCGTTGCCGATCTGTTCCAAAAGCTTCCAATAAAGCCAAGCCTTTTGCTAATCCTGCAATGTAGTCATCTTGACGAATTTTCTCATGCGAGTTCGGGTGCTCTAGAAAAGCATCGAGAGAAGGCATCCTTTCATTCCTGTTATTTTGGTTGTTTCTGTCCGCTATTCGGACAAACTAAATGATAAACGGTTATTTTCGTCTTGGATACATAGTGAACAAAACTTAAAGCCAGTAATTTAAAAGTCAGGATGAAACAAGGATGAAGTTATGGATATTTTAAAGACACAGGTTGCAATTATTGGTTCTGGACCAGCAGGGTTATTGCTTGGGCAACTTCTATATAAAGCTGGAATTGATCATATTATTGTTGAGCAACGTAGTGCTGAATATGTGGCTTCACGGATTCGTGCAGGAATTTTAGAGCAAGTTTCGGTCGATTTACTTAAACAAGCAGGTGTTGACCAAAACTTAAAAGAAAAAGGATTACCACATTCGGGCATCGAAATCTTAACCAATGGTGAAAAGCATCGGGTTGATTTGGCTGCACTCACAGGTGGAAAACAAGTGACAGTATATGGTCAGACCGAAGTCACCAAAGATTTAATGGCTGCGCGTGAAGTAGAGCAGCTTACTTCATTTTATGAAGCTCAAAATGTACAAGTGAAAGATTTTTACACTGCACCAAAAGTTGAGTTTGAATACCAAGGTAAAGCTTTTCAAATTCAGTGTGATTTTATAGCAGGGTGTGATGGTTACCATGGTGTCTGCCGTGCTAGCGTACCAGAAGATAAAATTAAAACCTTTGAAAAAGTTTATCCGTTTGGCTGGTTAGGGGTGTTGGCCGATGTGCCACCTGTAGCCGATGAACTCAT